>DASQVB010000457.1:0-17897 GCA_035640975.1 Pseudonocardiaceae bacterium | reverse complement strand
AGCAGGTGGCCCTCGGCATCCACCACTGGGCCGCAGACCAGGTCGTAGGCGGCGAAGTAGCGAGTAACCTCAGCCAGCGACGCTTGCGGTCCGAGCCTGGCCAGCTCAGTGTCCAGCACGCCGGCCACCAGGTCTGACGGTGGCTCGCGCAGCAGCCGCTGCAGGTGAGCACAGCCCAGGTAGCGCCCGGTCGGGGTGGCTGAAGGGGGACGGCAGACGAACACCATGCTCGCCAGCGCGGGAGTCAGCTCCGGGTTGCGGACCCGGGCCAGCGCCTCGGCGACGGTGGCGTCCGGGGTGAGCACCACCGGCTCCGGAGTCATCAGGCCACCTGCGGTGTCCGAGGAGTAGGCCAGCAGCCTGCGCACCGGTGCGGACTCCTCAGGTGCCATCAACCGCAGCAACCGCTCCCGCTCGGTCTGGGCGAGCTCACCGAGCAAGTCAGCGGCATCGTCAGGATTCATCGCCTCCAACACGTCGGCGGCCCGCTCGTCGCCCAGATGGGCGAGCACTTCGGCCTGCTCGTCTTCAGATAACTCTTGCAGCACGTCTGCCAGCCGCTCGTCGTCCAGCGCGTCGACCACCTCGTGGCGACGCTTGGTGGGTAGCTCGCGCAACGCGTTGGCCACCTCCACCGCGCGCAGTTCCTCGTAGAGGGCGAGCAACTGCTCGGCACCCTGCCCACGGGAGGACACCTCAGCCAGGGTCAGCCCGGCGACCTCATCCCACCCGAGCACCTGGACGGGGCCGCGCCGCCCGAGCCGACCGGTGCGCTCCCGCACCGCCAGCGTCGTGATCACCCAATCCCGGGTGCGGCCCTGCTCCATCCCGGCATCCACCACGACCGCGACCGCCCCGGTGGCAGCCACGTGCACCCGGGCGTCCAGGATCTCCCCGATCACCAGCGTCTCGTTGGGGCGCAGCGAGAAGCGGCGCAGGCTCACCGTGCCGGTGGCCAGCGCTACCGCGCCCGGTTCGATCGAGGTGACCCGCAGCATCGGCACGAAGATCCGTTGTCGGATCGCGAGCTCGATCACCAGCCCCAGCACTCGAGGCGGCCGCGGCCCGATTCGCAGCGTGGTAACCAGGTCGCGGACCTTGCCGATCTGTTCGCCATCGGGCCCGAACACCGGCAGGCCCGCGACCCGGGCGGCATAAACCCTGGTCGAAGTGGCCACCGCACGAGGCTAGCGCCCGCTCATATCCGTGAGACCCGCGCCAGACCCACCATCCGGAGCCGAACCGCGATCATCAGCGGCGGTGAGCCGCCATTCGGAGCCGAATCGCGAACGCCGGGCGGCTCAGCGGTAGCAGTACGAGTCGGAGGAGGCGTCACCGCCTTGTAGACGGACTTGGTGCACCCGCAGGCCGCGGAAGTCGTCACCGTGCAGGAAGAACCCCTCGTCGAGAGCCATCCCACCGGCGGGGTCGGCGTCGATCTTCGCCAGCCACGCGCCGACGCCGGCGGGATAGAACTGGTCGTCCCACGCGCCGTAGAGCGAGTTGGTGAGATACACCCGCCGCCCGTCCCGGCTGACCTCGACCATCTGCGGGCCACCGGCCAGACGCTGCTCGGGTGCCGCCGGATGCGCCGCGCGCCCGGCGATGCCACCCAGCTGCACCGACCCGGTCTCGCGCGGGTGCGCAGGGTCGCTCACGTCGTACTGCTTGAGCTCACCGATGCCCCAGCACGACACATACAGCTGCTGGTCGTCCACCGAGAGGTTGATGTCGGTGATCAGCGGTGGCACCGCCCCGAACGGTTTCAGTGCCGGTGGAAGGGCGTCGGCGTCGGCAGGTTGCGCCGGGATAGTGATCACCTTCTCGGCAGCCCAGCTGCCCCCTTCACGATGCCAGCGCCACACCGAGGCGGACAGATCCTGGGTCGACACGACGACGCCAACGAACCCCCAGGTGGCGTCGGGATCGTGGGCTGGACGCAGCTCGAGCACCATCTGGTGCTCAGCGCCCAGATCGACTCGCTGGAGGTGCTTGCCGGCGGCCAGGTCCCAGAAGTGCAGCGCGTGGCCGTACTTGCCACCCAGCAGCAGCTCTGGGTTGACACCGTCCTCGATCATGGACGGGGTACCCCACTCGCTGGTGACCACGGTGTTGTGTTTCAGATGCCACCAGGCGTCATATGCGAGGTATTGCGGCCCGCGGTCGCTTTCCCAAGGGCCCAGCACGTCGAAGGTGGAGTGGTCGAGCAGCGCGATCCCGCCCGGACCGTCAGCGCCATCGGCGCCCCCCAAGCAGGACAGGAAGATTCCTTCCGGCCCGCAATGCAGGGTGTGCGGCCGAGAGTAGCCGGCTTTGTCCGCCAGTTCCTTCGCATCGATCGTCTTGACCAGGGTGGGATTGGCGGAATCGGGCTGGGTGTCATAGACATGCACGTTTGAGCTGCGCAATCCGGGCAGCAGCAGGTAACGCCGCTGCAGCCCGCTCACGTCATGGCCCTCGTGCGCCAGCGCGCTGCTGCAGGCGTTCCAGCCGAAGTGGTGCAGCTCGTCTCCCAGGGTGGGCAGATCCGCCCAGCCCACCACCTGCCCGTACCGGGCAGAGCCGGGATCGACGTCGACCACGGTGAGCGCGTCAGAACGTTGCGCCGTGCGATCGAAGGCGGCGACGTAGGCGAGCTTCTCGGCCGGTGCAGCGGCGGCCTCGGCGGGGCTGCGGTAGAAGGTCGCGTCTGACGGTGTGTGCAATGGTGCATTCATGAAGATCTCCATTGATCAGGCCAGATACGGAGAACGGTTAGTCGCAGCTCTTGCGACGCTTAACAAAGTGGAATGGGCTGGTCGGAGGCTATCGAGTGCGACACAATGCGCTGGCCAGCCGAAGAAGATCGACATGCAGACGCACGGTAAGCCACGCATTCCACAACACCGGACCGTCGAACCGAGGACGGTACATGCCAAATCGGCTGGGCGTCATAGCGGTCATCGCTGAAGGCTCCCTACGAGTCATCAGCGACGGTACAGGTCTTTCACGGGGGACGCTGGTCTTCGGGCCCGCTGTCGCAATACTGCCGGGTACCTTAGTCGCAGGCCGATTGCCGGCCGTCAGCGACGAAAGGTGTACTCATGGCCCGGCTCGCTCAGACCGAGGGGCTCACCGAGATCCAGCAGGAGATCCTGTCCACCATCAAGTCGTTCGTGGACAAAGAGATCATCCCGGTCGCCCAGGAGCTAGAGCACGCCGACAGCTACCCGCAGGACATCGTCGACGGGATGAAAGAGATGGGCCTGTTCGGGCTCACCATCCCCGAGGAGTACGGCGGTCTGGGAGAGTCGCTGCTGACCTATGCACTGGTCGTGGAGCAGATCGCTCGGGGTTGGATGAGCGTGTCCGGCGTGATCAACACCCACTTCATCGTGTCGTACATGATCCGCCAGCACGGCACCGAGGAGCAAAAGCAGCACTACCTGCCCAAAATGGCCGAGGGCAGTGTGCGTGGTGCCTTTTCCATGTCTGAGCCAGAACTGGGTTCCGACGTTGCCGCGATCAAGACACGGGCCAGACGCGACGGGGATCACTATGTCGTCGACGGTGCGAAGATGTGGCTTACCAATGGCGCCACGTCGACGCTGGTGGCCACCTTGGTCAAGACCGACGAGGGCGCGGCGAAGGCGCACCGCAACCTCACCACACTGCTGATCGACAAGCCCACGGGTTTCGGTGAGGTTGCCCCCGGGCTCAGCGTGCCCGGCAAGATCGACAAGATGGGCTACAAAGGAGTCGACACCACCGAGCTGGTCTTCGACGGCCATCGCGTCAGTGCTGACAAGGTACTCGGCGACGCGCCCGGCAAGGGCTTCGCACAGATGATGGACGGCGTCGAGGTAGGGCGGGTCAATGTGGCAGCCCGAGCCTGCGGCATCGCCATCCGCGCCTTCGAGCTCGCGGTCGGCTACGCCCAGCAGCGGCGAACCTTCGGCAAACCGATCGCACAGCACCAGGCGATCGCGTTCAAGCTCGCCGAGATGGCCACCAAGGTCGAGGCCGCGCACCTGATGATGGTCAACGCCGCCCGGCTCAAGGACTCCGGCGCGCGCAACGATGTTCAGACCGGGATGGCGAAGCTGCTGGCCAGCGAGTACTGCAAGGAGGTCACGGAGGACGCCTTCCGCATCCACGGAGGGTACGGCTACTCTAAGGAGTTCGAGATCGAGCGGCTGATGCGCGAGGCGCCGTTCCTGCTCATCGGTGAGGGAACCAGCGAGATCCAGAAGACGATCATCAGTAAGGGTTTGCTGCAGGAGTACGCTGCGCGCAGTTGATCCGTTAATCGGGGCCGTGCGCATGAGCCTTGGCACGATGGGTACCCCGCAGCCAGAGGTGATGCACTGTGACCAGCCCGTTCAGCAGCCATGGTCAGATGCGTGGCCTGCCCACCCCACCCACCGGTTGGCCGATCGGCTCCTACGCCACCTACGCCGAGGCGCAGCGCGCCGTGGACCATCTCGCTGACAACCACTTTCCGGTCGCCGATGTCACCATCGTCGGAGTGGACCTGATGCTGGTCGAGCGGGTGTTGCGACGGTTGACCTGGGGCCGGGTGCTGACTCAAGGGGCCGCGTCGGGCGCCTGGCTCGGCCTCTTCGTCGGAGTGCTACTCAGCCTGTTCGCTACCCAAGCCGGGGCCGGGGTCATCCCGATCCTGGTGGGCGTGGCCACCGGTGCGGTGTTCGGGACGGTGTTCGCGGTCGCCGGTTACGCCGCGACTCGCGGTCGCCGAGACTTCGCGTCGGCAAGCCAACTCGTCGCAGGGCGTTATGACGTGCTGTGCCAACCGCGCCATGCCGAACAGGCCCGGGATTTGCTGGCCAAGCTGGCCATGGGCCCCGGCACCGTGGCCAACTGAGCGCCGTGATCACAGCGGCAGGCAGTCCCACTCGGTGAGGGCTTCAACGAGCCCATCCACGATCGGCAGATGCGCCAGGGTTTCCGCGTCACACCACCGGGCATCGTCCGCATCGTCGCCCGCTCGCAGCGTCCCGCCTGTCGCCAGGCAGACGTAGTCATGGATATCGAACACTGCGCCACTGGGCGCGCAGCGCTGTACCGCTCCGGCCAGACGGGTGACCTGGACCGCGAGTCCGGTCTCTTCGGCCACCTCGCGGACCACTGCATCATGGTCGGTCTCGCCGGCCTGCACCCGGCCGCCGGGAACCGACCAGCGCCCCCGTCCAGGCTCGTTGGCCCGGCGGATCAGCAATAACTTTTTGGCGTTGTCGAACACCACTGCTCCGACACACCGAATGTTCTGCGCGCGAGGTCCTGTCATCCCCGGCGACGGTAGTATCCTTGCGTTATGCACGCGGAGTTCAGGCAGTTCTGACATGCTAGGTCGGCATCCCAACGAGTACTTGATCCCCACCGAGCGGCGGGTGATCCGGGTGCGGCGGCACTGGGCCAGCCTGCTGCGGGTGCTGGCGGAGACTTTTGCGGTCGTGATCGTGGCGTTCGTGCTGTCTCAGCTGGTCGGTGGCGACGACCTGTGGGTGCTGCAGTCGGTGCTCTGGTATCTCGCGGTCTTCGCGGTGCTGCGCTTCGCCTGGAAGGTGCTGGAGTGGTGGGTCGAGCTCATCGTCATCACCGACAAGCGATTCCTGATCACGAGCGGCATCATCGTGACGAAGATTTCCATGATGCCGATCACGAAGGTGACCGACATGAGCTACCTGCGTAGTTTCGCGGGACGGCTGCTCGGCTACGGCACGCTCAGGGTGGAATCGGCCGGGCAGAAGCAGGATCTCGAAAGGGTTAGCTACCTGCCTAAACCTGAGGCGACCTTTGATGCGATCTCCGAGCTGATCTTCGGAGAGAAGAAGCAGGCCCGTCCCGCGCTACGTCCGCCGCCTCCACGCAGGCGTTGGTCGTTCGCGAGGTGACCGGCAAGGCAGGCCTTACGGCACTACCGCAGACTGGCACTTGTGCGTATCGACCTGCACGCCCACTCCACCGCCTCCGACGGCACCGACACCCCCGCTGAGCTGGTCGCAACCGCGATCGCGACCGGTCTCGACGTGATCGGGCTGACCGATCACGACACCACCGCCGGATGGATCGAGGCCGTTGATGCCTTGCCGGCGGGCCTGCGGCTGATTCGCGGCGCGGAGTTCTCCTGCACTGCACCGGACGGTCAAGGTGGACGCATCTCAGTGCACCTGCTGGGTTACCTGTTCGACCCTGCCTCGGAGTCGATCGTCGCTGAGCAGGCACGGCTGCGGCGGGAGCGGCGGGTACGGCTGCACACCATGGCGCAACGGATGGCCGCCGACGGCTTGCCGGTAGACCCCGATGCACTGCTCGGTGACCTACCGGAGCATGCTTCAGCCGGTCGACCGCACCTGGCCAGGGCACTGGTGTTGGCCGGTGTGGTGGGCAGCGTGAACGAGGCCTTCCGTCGGTATCTGACCGCCGCAGGCCCGTACTACACAGGTCGGGCTGACACCGACGTCAGCGCAGCGATCCGGATGGTCCGCGCAGCAGGAGGAGTCCCGGTGCTGGCGCACCCGGTGGCTCGTCGCCGGGGGCCGGTGGTTGGTCTCGACGTGATCGCCGAGTTGGCCGCGGAAGGACTTGCCGGGCTAGAAGGCGACCATCCCGATCACACCGGCGAGGACCGCGCAGCGCTGCGCGATCTCGCGGCCACACTGGACCTGCTGGTCACAGGCTCCAGCGATTACCACGGCAGCAACAAGTCGGCGCGTCTGGGCCAGGAGACCACCGATCCGGAGACGCTGGAGCGGATCGAGGAACTGGCGGCCGGCAGCAGGATCGCGACAGTAGTGGGGTGAGTACGGTGAGCGCGATGGCACCGCGAGCACAGGGAGAACTGGATCTCGGTGGCATGCCCCGTCCGCTGGTGCGGGTGACTCCCGCCAAGCTCACCGCATGGACCGGCTGCCCCCGGCGTTACCGGATGGCCTACCTGGACCGGCCCGCACCGCCGCGAGGCGGGGCCTGGGCGCACAACACGCTCGGAGCGGTGGTACACGCGGCGCTGCGGGCATTGTTCGATCTGGCGCCCGAGCGGCGCCGTCCGCACACTGCGGCCGCTTTGGTCGCTGACCGCTGGTCTGGGGAGGGTTTCGCCGACGACGCGCAGGCCGCCGACTATCTCCACCGCGCGCAGGACTGGGTAGCCCGATACGTCGACGAGCTGGATCCCGACCTTGATCCGGTGGGAGTGGAGCGCTGGGTCTCCGCGCCGACGCAGCGGATCGTCGCCGAGGGACGGGTGGACCGTATCGACGAGCGAGACGGTGAACTGGTCGTGGTGGATTACAAGACCGGTCGGCATGGGCTCACCGTCGATGACGCACGCGGGTCCCAAGCACTGGCGCTGTATGCATTCGCGGCACGGCGCACGCTACGTCGCGAATGCCGCCGGGTTGAGCTGCATCACTTGCCCACCGGCACCGTCGCCGGATGGGAGCACACCGAGCAGTCGTTGAGCAGGCACCTGCAGCGCGCCGAGGAGGCGGCCGACGAGATCGCGCTGGCCACCGACACCCTGGCGGCGGGAGGCGACCCGGAGATCCTGTTCCCACCCGCGCCTGGCTATGCCTGCTCATGGTGCGATTTCCGGCGCCATTGCCCCGAGGGCCGTACCAGTGCACCGGAGCTCCAACCGTGGGCGCTGCTCGCACCGTGACCACCGGCAGCGGGCGCGCCCTGCGCGCGCTGTCCGGTGTGTTGGCAGGCGGCCTGGTTGTGCTTGCCGTCGCGCTCTGCGCAGCGCAGTGGCTAGCCGGTACGTCGGGCCGTCCCGGCCCTGGCACGGCCGCTGTCGTCGGGCACCTGGTCGCTGCGCTGGCCACAGTGGCGCTGCAGCTGGCAGCAGATCGCCTCCGAGGCCGGATCGCGGTGCTGGCTTCTGGATCCGTCCTGGTGATCGTAGCGGGAGTGCTCTGGTTCGGCTGGTACGCCTGAACCTGGAAGTAGCCCGTGAGGCTTCGCGAGCTCTGGCCATTGCCTGCTGCACGATTGGCCCCTGCCGTCAGCGTTCAGGTAGTCGCAGGGCGGCGGTGCGTAGTCCGCGCAATACCACGGTGGCGGTCACGTCAGTGGTGGGCAGGCCGGGAAGGCCATAGAGGCGGCGCGCCCACCGAGGCAGCAGCGCGAATGCCAGCCCTGCCACAGTGGTCCAGAGCGGCCGGGCTGGGGTAGTCAATTCGGTCCGCAGCGACAGCGGCGGTACCGCCAGGCGCAGCGCACCCCGGCGCGCCATCGGGGAGGCAAGCAACTGGGGGCGTACCTGCTCGAAGTACTTGGCCAGCGCGGTCCGGTCAGTTGGTGCGTCTTCAAGACCCACCAACTCGGCGGCCCGGACCTGCTCGGTGAGGAACCGGTCGGCCTCAGCGCCAGTCAGTGGTAGCCCGCCGCGGCCGACCGCATCGAGGAACGAGGCCACCTCGGTGTACCCAGCGCAGCAAGTCAGGATCGGTCGCCGCGTACCGTCCCCCGGTCACCGGGTCGACTCACGCACTACCTGGTGCACCGCACGCACCCGCGCGGCAGCGGCATCGGCCTGGGCGCGTGTGCCAAAGCCCACCGTGGTCACGTACTGCGCGGTACGCTGCAGCCTCGGCCAGAAATCGGTCTCAAAGCCCGCGCGCTCGTGCACCCCGGCCATCGTGAGGGGGTGCAATGCCTGAAGGAACAGGGCGCGGACTCCGCCGACGCCAACGGCCGGGTCGGCCAGCACCCGCCAGGTCACGCTCCCGGCCCGAAGTACCCGAGATCGTCGGTCATCAGTCCACTCAAGCCGACTGTCGTTTCTCACGCCACAGTAGCCGCCAGCCAGCGTCGCCAGATCGGCAGCAGCGCGTCGAGTAGCGCACTCGGGTTCTCGATACCTGGCGAATGACCGGCAGCGGGCACCATCGCGATCTCGGCACCCAACCGGAGCGCCATCTCGCGCTGCACCGGCACCGGCCATGCATCGTCGAACTCACCGAAAGCCACCAGACACGGGATGCCACCAGTGCGCAGGGCAGTGGCCAGCTCGGTGACCCGGTCGGGCTCGGTGCGCAGGCCAGTCGCCATACCAAGCAGGCCAGCGGTCGCAGAACCGAGGAAACGTGCCCGGAGCAGCGCGGCCAGTTCGGGCGGCTCGGCGATCCCGTCTCGCGTCTCAAGCAGCCGCTGGACGACTTCGATGCCCTCGGCGCGCAGCACCGGCTCGGTGGCGTCGATCAACGCGCGGCGCTGCCCCGAGGGCAACGCGCCCGGACCCGAGCCCACCAAGGTCAGGCCGGTCACCGGGGCTCCGGCGAGCACCGCAGATCGGGACACCAATCCGCCGTAGGAATGCCCCAGCAGCAGCACCCGGTGCCTGCCACCGCAGGCCAGGTCGGTCACCAGCGCCGCCAGCGTCCGACCCAGCGGGTCGGGGAGGTAGTCATCCTCGCGGTCCGGTCCGCCAGACTCGTACTGCCCAGGCAGGTCCACGGCCAGTACGGATAGCCCGGCGCCGCGCAATGGGTCAAGCAGCGCAGCGAAGTCCTCTTTGGACCCGGTGTACCCGGGCACCAACACCGCGACGGCACCGGCGGGATCCACGGGATCGGCCCGTAGCGCGGCCAGTGTTGTGTTGCCAACCCGTATCTCGACCCGGGTGGCACCGTGCGGAGTGATCTGTGCAGAGCTCACGAGTCCCGCTAACGCAAGGCGACCAGGGTGCCACCGCGGCGCTCGAGCACAACGCCCCTGGAGCTGGCAGTGCCCACCGGGCCGCGGTAGTCGCCGCGGCCCACCGGCAGCGCCCCGACCTGCTGGCCGGTGGTCATATCGACAACGGCGAGGGCGCTGGGGACGGGCAACAGCAGCCGTCCAGCAACTTCGGAGCCCGAGCCCAGCGATCCGGCCCGGATCCACCGTGGTCGCAGGTCAGCAATGTCCAACGCGACAGTGGCTGAGCCGGTGAACCAATACATCGCCGTGGGGGTCACGGTGGTCTCGACCACGCCACCGGGTGGATTGCCCCGAAGATCAGAGTTCGGCACCGCAAGCGGATGCTCGGCCACCGCCTTGCCCTGCTTGTCGAGGACCACTAGCCGTGGCGGATCGGGCAGGGCCACCGCGACCCGGTCCCGACTCAGCGCGACGACTCGAGCTTCGGTGCCGCTCAGCAAGGTGCTGAAGTCGACCTCCGGCTGGTCGGGTTGCTTGGGATTGGATCGCTGCACGGTGAGCCGCACGCGCTCGCCCGGGCACTGCTCGACCACGGCCAATCGACCCTCGGACCCGGCAGCCCCCCCGAACCCGACGGCTGAACCCAGCGCCAGCGATCCGTGGATGCAGTCCGGTCGCGGCTGAGCACCGGGCTGCACCGGGGTCGGCAGCCGTCCGTAGGCCAGCGTGCGCACGAGATCAGAACGCCATACCTCCAGATAGCGTTGCCCGCTGGCGGCAACCCGGTTGCCGTTGGCGACCAGCCTGGTGGGCGCTTCCACCGGTCCGGTGCGTTGCGGTCCACGCCGGCCGTCGGCCCAGTTCAAGGCGGTGACCTCGCTGCAGGTATCGCCGCGCTGATGCACAGCCACTGCATGCTGGAATGCAGCGGCCACGGTGCACAGCGGTCGATCCCGCCGGTAGCTCCAGCGGACTGCGCCGGAGATGAGGTCGCGACCGGCGACCACGCCGCCGTCGCCAGTGATCACAGTGCCGCCCTGGACCAACGGCACCGGGGTCGCCGGGCTCGGTGCACGCCACGCCTCGGCCAAGGACGACGGCACCTCCGTGTTCGCAGCCGCCTCAGACCCCGCCGCCTTGGACTCAGCCGCCTTAGACCCCGGGGCCGGGGCGGTGGTCAAGGTGGTGTGTCGCGCATCGCTGGTCCACCACAGCGCGCTGGACACCGCGAGCACGGCCACGGCCAATACCACCGTAACGATCACATCCAGCCGGCTGCGGCGTTCAGGAGCAGGCATCCGGCCACGGTCAGTCCGCGGCGCGGGGCTGGCCGCCGTGCTGCTCCTGCGCCGCGCCGTCGTTTTCTACGCCAGTGCCGCGACCTCTGCTGCGCCGACGCCTACGGCGCGGCCGAGCATCAGCGTCATCACTCGGGTACTCGACTGCGGGCGCGACCTCGCCGGCTCCGATAGCGTTTCCACCTCGCGTGCGGCACCTGCGAGGACGAACCGGAGCGACCTGCGCGTCGGACGACCCAGCGCGGACGCTACGTCGGGCGACGGTGGCACGCCGACCGCGGGGGTGGTTGTCCTCGTCGCTGGGTTCGGCAGCCAGCCCGACCCGAGTACGTCGAGTCAGTGGCAGCCGCCCGGTGGAATCGATCGGGATGTCGAGGTCGCTGAACAGATGCTCGGAGGTGGAGTATGTCTCCGCCGGTTCCGGCATGCCAAGGCTCAGAACGTCACTGATCAGCTTCCAGCGCGGCTCGTCGTCCCAGTCGACCAGGGTGATCGCGACGCCCTCCCGGCCGGCGCGACCGGTCCGCCCGATCCGGTGCACGTAGGTCTTCTCGTCTTCCGGACACTGGTAGTTGATGACGTGAGTGACTTCGGGAACGTCGATGCCCCGGGCGGCCACGTCGGTGGCGACGAGCACGTCGACCTTTGCTGAGCGGAACGCCCGGAGGGCCTGTTCGCGGGCGCCCTGGCCGAGGTCGCCGTGCACCGCTGCAGCTGCGAAACCGCGCTCGGTTAGCTCGTCAGCCACTTTTTGAGTAGTGCGTTTGGTCCTCGTGAAGATCATCGTTAGCCCTCGTTCGCGAGCCTGCAAGGTCCGAGCGAGCAGCTCCACCTTGTCCATCGCGTGCGCCCGGTAGACGAACTGCCGGGTCCGCTCGTGGATGGCGGTGGCGTCGGGTTCCTCGGCGCGGATGTGCGTCGGGCGAGTGAGGAAGGTCCGGGCCAGTGTGATGATCGGGCCGGGCATGGTGGCCGAGAACAGCATGGTCTGGCGTTGCTCGGGCACCATCCGCAAGATCCGCTCGATGTCGGGCAGGAAGCCCAGATCGAGCATCTCGTCGGCTTCGTCGAGTACGAGTACCCGCACCTTGCCCAAGACCAGGTGGCGCTGCTCGGCAAGATCCAGCAGTCGACCCGGGGTGCCGACCACCAGGTCAACCCCTCTGGTCAGCGCCTTGATCTGCGGTTCGTAAGGCCGGCCGCCATACACCGGTAGGACCCGGACGCCCAGATCGCGACCGGTCTCGGTGAGGTCAGCGGTGACCTGCAGGCACAACTCACGGGTGGGAACGACGACCAGCGCGCGCGGGGTGCCGTCGAGCGAGATGTCCCCCGCGGTGATCCGCTGGATTAGTGGCACACCGAAGCCCAGCGTCTTGCCGGTACCGGTGCGAGCCTGGCCGATGAGATCGTCACCCGCCAGGGCCAGCGGCAGGGTGAGCTCCTGGATCGCGAAGGTGCGCTCGATACCTACGGCGCGCAAAGTACGGACGATCTCGTCGCGGACGCCGAGCTCGGCAAAAGTAGGGGAGTCATCCCGGACCGGAGCACCGGCCTGCAGCGGGGTTGGTTCGTCGACGGCGATCTCGGGATCGTCCAGGATTCGATACTGGGGGTCCTGCGGGGATTGGATGTCGGGTAGGTAGGTCGGACTGACGGTCAGGGTGATCGCCTCTCTCGTACGGCGCGCTCGCCGTTGTCTCGCTCGACCAGCTCCGGGCCGCTAGGTGGCGCAGCGAAGCGGGGAACGAGAACACGAGGTGCGCGCTCACATGAATGCACTCGGTGGCATCGGCCACCGAGCCGGGCGCGTGGCCCCCGGGGTGGTGTCACGCAAGTGGTCTCACGCAGGTGGTACCACACCGGTGCTGTTACGCCCTGTGCACGTATCATACCCCTCCCACAACAGGCGCGCTTGTGACACTGCTCAACCTGCCTGGCACAGGCCTGCCCGATTGCTCCGCTGCAGGGCCTAGGCTCCGGTCGTGGACGTGGTACGTGACGGCGTTGTGGATCTATTGGGGGTCCTCGCCTACGGAGAGCTTTCCGCGTTCGACCGGCTCGCCGAGGATTCCCGTGCCGCTCCCACGCTGACCGCGCGGAGCGCGATGGCGACCATGGCGGCCGCCGAGATCGGGCATTTTCGGCTACTCGAGCGTCATCTGCACGGCATGGGCGTGTCGGTGGACGACGCGGTGCGTCCTTTCGTCGCGCGCTTCGACCAGTTCCATGCCTCGACAGCACCCCGATCTTGGCTGGAGTCGCTGGTGAAGGTCTATGTCGGGGACGGGCTGACCTCCGACTTCTACGGCGAAGTGGGGGCCTGGGTGGACGACGCTACCGCCGCGCTGGTCAAGGAGGTGTTGGCCGACACCGGGCATTCGGCATTTGCCGAGCGCGAGGTGCGGGCGGCCTGTGAGCGGGACCGGATCACCCGCGACCGGCTCACCCTGTGGGGCCGGCGGTTGCTGGGCGAGGCGGTGACCAATGCTCAGCACGTTGTGGCCGAGCGGGAGGCCCTAGGCGATCTGATCATCCGTGGCTCCGGTGACCCGTCCGGACTCGCCACCTTGACCCGCCGGGTGCAGATCCTGCACTACCGCCGGATGACCGCTCTCGGGCTGGGGTGAGCAGCGGCGCGGCGCTCGACTAGCCTTGAACCCTAACTTCGCTCACCTGGAGGTTCTGCGTGGAGATCAAGATCGGCGTCGCGGACAGCCCTCGCGAGCTGACGGTGTCCACTGCGGACTCCCCAGACCAGATAGAGGCGCTGGTCACCGAGGCGCTGCGGAATACTCAGGGATTGCTGACCCTGATCGACGACAAGGGCCGCCGGTACATGGTGCCCGCTTCGCGGGTCGCGTATGTCGAGATCGGCCCTCCGGACAGCCGCCGCGTCGGCTTCTCGGTGAGCGGCTGACCATCGGTTGCGCTGCACGCGAGGTGGGTGTGGAGTGCTCCATTAGGCTTACGGAGTGCCCCGGCTGCTCGTAGTGGAGGACGACGAGACCATCGGCAGTGTGCTGGAGTCCAGCCTGCGTGCACACGGGCACCAGGTTGCGTGGCAGCGCACCGGGCGTCGCGCGCTGCGGATGGCGTCTGAGGCCGAGTTCGACCTGGTGCTGCTGGACCTCGGGTTGCCCGATCTGGATGGCGTCGAGGTGTGCCGGCAGTTACGGGCCAGCAATCCAACAACGGTGCTGGTGATTCTCACTGCTCGAACGGACGAGATGGACGTCGTCGTAGGCCTTGAGGCTGGTGCGGACGACTACCTGACCAAGCCAGTACGGTTGGCCGAGTTGCTGGCCCGGGTCCGGGCACACCTGCGCCGGGTGGCGCCGGCCACGCCGGGCGCTCCACCAATGCTCACGGTCGCAGACCTGGTGGTGGATACCGGCAGCCGGCGGGCGTCTCTCGCCGGACGGGAGATACCGCTGCGCGCCAAGGAGTTCGACCTACTCGCATGCCTCGCGGCAGCGCCGGAGGTGGCGCTGAGTCGGGAGACGCTGATGGCGCAGGTATGGGACGAGAACTGGTTCGGCCCGACCAAGACTCTCGATGTGCACGTGGCCGCGCTGCGTCGCAAGCTGGCTGGGATGGTCGAGCTTGGCTCGGTGCCGCGGATTGTGACCCTGCGCGGGCATGGGTACCGGCTGGAGGCGCCGGCGAACTGAACCGCGTGGTCAGCGTGAGGTGTTGTCGGCCGCCTGGAATCCTGGCAGGGACGGCCGGTCGATCTCAAACGGGCGCATGCCACCCGTTACGGCGTTGCCGACCACCGAGCAGCCGGTGGAGCCCATGCTGAGCTGCACGGCACGGGAACCGCGCCCGGAAAAGCGGTTGTCACGCACGATGACGTGCGGAAAATTTTCCAGCAACACTGCCTGCGAACCGTTGACCAAACAAGTGTTGCGCTCGAAGACGATCGCAGTTTGGCCCTCCGGAGCGCTGCGTGCACCGCCCTCTTTGGCGGTGGCGATCAGGCATTGGACGTCGACGTTCGTGCAGTTGTTGTCGGCGATGACGATGTCGTAGGTGGGTGGGTCGGTGGCGTTGTTATAGGTCTGGAAACAATCGGTGTGCGGACCCCCACGGTCGTAGCCGCTGGCCTTGATGTCCTTGATCGTGTTACCGGTCAACCGGTGGCCGACTCCAAAAAATCTGATGCCGTCGGCGTCGTCCTGAGTGCGTAACACCGACTCGCTGACCGTGTTGTTCCGGACAGTGATCCGCTCGCCGGCGAGGTAGATCCCGGTCCCGTCGGCACGTTGCACCGTGTTGGACTCGATGAACGTGTCCACGCACTCAAGGCACGCCAGGCCGTCCTCGGCGGCGTTGTAGATCACATTGTTCCGGGCGACGAGTCCCCGGCCGGCCATCGTCAGGCCATCTCCATCGCGCAACGTCAGACCTTGGATGACGACGTAGTCGGCCTTGACGTCCATGCTGCGTATGGTCGCGCCATCGGCAACGATCGTGATCGGCCGCTCAGGCGTTCCCGAGGTCGTCACCTCAAGCTCGGCGTCGTGAAGGCCATCGCCCAAGCACACCGTGGCACCCGGCTGGACCAGCGCTAGGCCGACGCTGGTCTGCATAGACCCGGTGATCCGATCGGTGCAGTCCGCCGGGGACAGGCCGGCCTGGTCGAGGGAGGTGGCACCGGAGGATGACGAGCCAGGAGAGGGGGAAGCGGTACAACCACTGAATATCAATTCCAGCCCGACCATGGTGACCGCGCAGCGGGCGGCCACATATCGGACGGTCACCGCCGTCCCCCACCACGCAGCAGCCGAATTGCCATTGCAACGACCCTACCGCGGTGGCGTGAGCTGCTCGGTCCGGGATCAACATGAGCGAGACCCTGGTTATTCGCTGACCCGAGATCGGTTAGCTGTCGGCAAAATCTGACAGCAGAACAGGGTCGATCTCGTCCCGAGCATGCTGTGCTGATAAGAGACACTGTGCTGGTAGGTGACACTGTGTTGATCGAGCGGTCGGATGACAGGGGAGGGGCGTCGTGCGGACTCGGATCGTCGCCCTCGCCGTGCTCGCCGCGGTGCTTGCCATCGGACTGTTCGGGGTACCGCTGGCCGCTGGCGCGCTGAAGTATGCGCTGTCGGAAGAACGGACAACGCTGCTGCGAATGGCCGACGCCGCCGCGGGGGCCGTCACGGCAGACGTGCTCCGCGGTAACATGCCAATCGATCTCCCCAACCCGCAAGACGAGACCCACCTCGCGGTCTATGTGGACCGCGGCCTACGCATCTTGGGCACCGGGCCGCAGGGTGGGGACGCCATTGTCGACCGTGCCCTGCACGGCGATATCTACACCGGGGACCTTGCCGGTGATCTGGTCGTGGCAGTGCCGGTGACCCATGACAGCGATGTGATCGGCGCCGTTCGTGCCGCCAGCCCGCGCAGTGCCGTCTACCAGCAGGTCATGCTGGTGTGGCTGGCCATGCTGGGGCTGGCCGCGCTGGCAATCGGGATGGTGTGGTTGGTCGCCCGTCGCCAGGCTCGGCGGCTGGCGGGTCCACTCGAGGAGCTTTCCGAGGCGGCGCGCCGCCTCGGGGACGGTGATTTCAGCGTCCGAACCGAGTCAGTGGACATTCCCGAGATCGACGCCGTGGGTACCGCACTGAACAGCACCGCTGGGCGTCTGGACGATATGTTGGCGAGAGAACGTGCATTCTCGGCCGACGCCTCCCACCAGCTCCGTACCCCGTTGACCGGATTGCGGCTCCGGCTTGAGGCGGCGCTGGACGGGCCAGGGCAGGACCTCCGTCACGTCATCACCGCCGGAATTGACGATGCGGACCGGCTGGAGCAGACCATCGAGGAGCTGCTTGCCCTGGCCAGGGACACCCGTAGTTCGAGTTCTGCGCCACTGGACCTCTCCGGCCTGCTTGATGAGATCGAGCGTGGCTGGCATGACCGGCTGGCCGCCCAGGACCGCAAGCTGCGGGTGGCGGTGGACTCCGCGGCCCCGGTTTCACTTGCCTCGACCGCGGCTGTGCGGCAGGTGCTCACAGTGCTGCTGGACAATGCGGCAACCCACGGCTCCGGCACGGTATCTGTGGCGGTGCGTAACGCCGCTGACGCGCTGGCCATCGATGTCTCCGATGAGGGCAACGGCATCACGGCGCCTGAACCGGAGCTGTTCACCCGGCGATCGCGCCTGGCGGATGGGCACGGGATCGGACTTGCGCTCGCCCGCAGCCTGGCCGAGGCGGAAGGCGGCAGGCTCCGGCTGACCCGACCCGCTCCTCCTACTTTCACATTGCTGGTGCCCGCCCAGGGGTGACGGCGTCCTCGGGGGGCCTGAGGAGAAATGTCGTGACGCAGACATCGCCGCGTTATGTAGCAGCGTTATGTTGCAGCCTGGTTATGTTGCAGCGGGAAGCCGGCGAGGCCTTTCCAGGCCAGTGACGCGGTCAGCGCGACGGCCTCGTCCTTGGGCACCTCGTGCTGGTGGGACAGCCAGTACCGGGCACTGTGCTCGCTGACTCCGACGACTCCCACCGCGACCAGCCAGGCGCGATCGGTGTCCAGCCCCGCATCGGCCACCACCGCCTGCGCGATGGCCGCCACGCAGGCGGTGTAGGCCCGTTCCACGACGGCCTGAACGGCGGGCTGGTTACGCAAGTCGGACTCGAAGACCAGCCGGAACGCCCCACCGTCACCATCAACGAAGTCGAAGTAGGCCCGAACCGCGTTGAAGACTCGCTGCCGGTTGTCGTGGGTTTCCTTGATCGCCCCGCGAACACGGCGGACCAGCTCGTCGGTGTGGCGCTCCAGCAGCGCCAGGTAGAGTTCCAGCTTGCCGGGAAAGTGCTGGTAGAGCACTGGCTTGCTGACCCCGGCATGCTCGGCAATGTCATCCATGACGGTGGCGTGATACCCGTTATTGACGAAGACGTCGGTCGCCGCGACGAGCAGTTGAGCCCGCCGCTC
>DASQVB010000456.1:0-11025 GCA_035640975.1 Pseudonocardiaceae bacterium | reverse complement strand
CGCGATGGGGATCGGCACCAACGGCGGCGAAGCACTCGGTCCGCTGCTCGCCGCGCTGTTGGTGCCCGTCCTGGACACCCGCGGAGTCTTACTCCTCGACGCCGCCACCTTTGTCGCCTCAGCGGCGCTGCTCATGTTCCTGCCGTCCGCACAACGTGACTCGCCAGTCGACAGGCAGCGGGCAACCTTCCTGGCCGACACCAAGGCCGGGCTGCGCTACATCTGGGCCACCCCGATGGTCCGGACGATCGGCCTGGGGTTCTTCGCGATCGTCGCGTTCAACGGCATCGACGACGTCGCATTGGTGTTCCTGGCCACCGACACGCTGGCACACGATGGTTTGGGCGGCGGGGACACCGAAGTCGGGCTGCTGCTGGCCGCGGTCGGCATCGGGCTGTTCATCGGATACGCGCTGCTCGCCCGGCCACACCACCGGGTGGCGATGGGGACGCTATTGCTGGCCGGCTTCGCGATCACCAGCGCAGGAAACCTCCTGACCGGCCTGGCCTGGGCCGTCGCCACCGCCTTCGTCGTGCAGACCATTCGCGGGCTGGGCATCGCCGCCATGGACGTCGCCGTGAACACCATGCTGCAGCGCGGCGTACCCCGCCACCTGCTCGGCCGGGTCTTCGGCAGCCTCTACGGCGCGATCGGCGTTGCGGCCGCCCTCGCCTACGTCCTCGGCGGTCTGCTCATCGACCTCACGAGCGCGCGTGTCGCGTTCCTCGTCGGTGGCACCGGCGGGCTGCTTGCCACGCTCGCCGTCGCAGCCGCGTTGCGCCGCAATCACAACAAGCGGTCGAACGCCGGGGCATAACGGAAAATCCCGCGCAGGGAATCGTCCCAGGAATTCAGGGGCCGCACCTGGAAATGTCCTGCCCACTCCGGGACAGGTGGGAGTACCCCCAGCGTTGCTCCCGCCACGAACCCGAACCGGCTGTAATACCCCGGGTCACCGAGCAAGACCACCGCCGGCGCGTCCAAGGCGTCGGCCGCAGCCAACACCGCGTGCATCAACGCCTGACCGATACCGCGTCGCTGGCTACCAGGCATCACACCGAGTGGGCCGAGTCCGATCGAGGGTCGATCAGTGATACTCGCCCGGCTACAGATGACATGCCCGACGACGTCGCCGTCCACGACAGCGACAATCGACAGCGCCGCAATGACGTCCCGACCGGCCCGCAGATCATCCACCAGCTGAGCCTCGGCCGTGTCGGCACCACCGCCGAACGCGGCATTGTGCACCGCCCGCACAGCTGATTGATCCCCAGGATGTTCTCGACGCAGCAGCACAGGCGGATCTTGTCACGCCTACCGGGTGTGGAAGGCGGTCATCATCGCCATATCCTCGTGCTCGAGGTTGTGGCAGTGGATCAGGTAGCGCCCGGGGTGGTCGGAGAACCGCACGGCCACCTCGACGTCTTCAGCCGGCCGGACGTCCACAGTGTCTTTCCACCCGCCGTCGAAGAGTCCCGGCTCTCGGCCGCCCCGGCGCAGGACTTAGAACGGGTCGAGGTGCACGTACACCGGGTGGTGCAGAGCGGTGGCGAACCGCCACCGCTCGACCATCCCGAGCGACACGTCGGCCAGCGAACCGGCCGGGGCGAACGGCTGCCCGTTGATCGTCCAGCCACCGTGGTCACCGGTCCGGCCACGGGTGAACCGGAACTCGCGGAACACCGCGCCATCGGCCGGGACCAGCGGCGCCACCTCGACGAGCCGGTCCGGTACCCGGGACTCGTCGCGCCCTGGCCGGGCCACGACGAACCGCATCACCTGCCCGGCGCGCCCGGTTTCCAGCCGGTTCGCCAGGTCCACCGCGGTGCCCACCGGGACCGATCCGAAGTCGGCCACCACGTCGAACCGCTCGCCGGGCGCGATGTCCAGCTCGATGTGCGGCACCGGCGCGGCCAGCAACCCACCGTCGGAGCCGATCTGGACCAGCGGCAGCGTGGGCTGCAGCGCCAGCCGGAACCGGCGCGCGTTCGAGGCGTTGAGCAACCGCAGCCGGTACCGCGCGGCGTCCACGTCGTGCACCGGCCACGGCGCGCCGTTGACCAGCACGACGTCACCGAGCACGCCTTCGGTCCAGTCCGGCTCCACACCGGGCAGTGTGCGCAGCGTCCGGTCCAGCGCCGGATAGTGAAACGACCCGTCCGCGGCGAAGGACCGGTCACAGATGAGCAGCGGCAGCTCCCGCTCGCTGCCCGGCAGCGGCAGCGCGTCCTCGAGGTCGTCGCGAACCAGGTGGAACCCAGCTAACCCGCGGTAGACCGCCGGTCCGGTGAAATCCATCCGGTGGTCGTGGCACCACAGCGTCGCGGCACGCTGGGTCATCGGATAGCGGTAGTCGCGGGTACCGATATCCGATGACCCAGCGTGCCGTGGTGGATCTAGCCGCCGGGATCGTCGGGCGGCAGCACCAGGTCCAGCGGCCAGCCATCGTGTTCCGGCGGGGTGTGCCCGCCGTGCAGGTGCACCGCGGTGGGTACCGGCAACTCATTGCGGTGCCGGACGACGACCGGCTCGCCGCGTCGCGTCTCCAGCGTCGGGCCAGGGAAGGTCCCGTCGTAGCCGAACACCGACGTCCGCACGCCCGGCAGGATTTCCACCTCGGCGACCCGCTGGGTGATCTCGATGACCCCATCGACCGGCCGTCGCACCGGTGGCACCGGCAGCGGCACCCGAAACGGCGGCGGCAGCGGCACCTCGCGGGCCAGCAACTCCCCGTCTGCCCCGGGCGCAGGTCGATGCCCCATGTGCCGGATGCGGCGAGCCCGCGTCCAGGGCACGGCGCGCCCACTGGCTATCGCGGTCGGCCTGCTCGGCGGCACCGCGGCGCTGATCTGCGGCGGCAGCGCGATTGCGATGTACCTACTCACCGCGCAGGAAACCACAGCCATCACCATCCTGGCATGGGTCGCGAGCGGCGGAGCCCTGCTGGCGATCATCAAATCGGCCACCCGAACCCTCCGGCTCAGCCTTGCCGCAGCGGCGTAGCAGCGGCATCACGACGTCGTCGAGGATGCTGACGATCGTCTGATCCGGCACCGGTGGCCCCTCGGTGAGGAAGCGGAACATGACCATTTCGGGCCCGATGTCCACGAGGTGGCTGTCGATGACTTCAGGGCGAATCTCGCCGTGGTCCGAGGCGTCGCGGAGCATGGCGCGCAGCTCTCGGCCGCGAGGCTGGAACACGATGTCATGGAGTGCGGCGAGGAGGTCGGGGCGGCGATGGGTCTCGCTGAGCAGGGCGCGCATGGCGCCGCCGAAGGGGGTGGTGAGTGCGGCGGCGAATCGGCGGAGTAGGTGCAACAGGTCGTCTCGCACATTGCCGGAGTAGGTAGGGGCGGGACTGGTGGGCAGCCCGTGCTGGACGGTGTCGAGGATGAGCTCGTCCTTGGAGTTCCAGCGCCGATACAGCGGGGCCTTACCGGTGCCCGCCCGGGCGGCGACGCCCTCCATGGTGAGACCTCCGTATCCGGTGTCGGCCAGCTCGCTCAGCACCGCGGAGTAGATCGCCTGGAGCAGCTCATCGCCGCGGCGCCGGGTTCGCCGACCACCGTCGTCAGCTGCCATCCGCGCCGATCCTCCCGTCGCAGTCCCTTAGGGGATTAATCAGGGTAAGAGACGGTTGCGCCTCTTGAGGCTCATCCTCACTCTATAGGAGACGGCTCCGTCTTCTCTTGGAGAGATGATGCACGGCTTGCAGGGGACTCCGACCGCACGCCCTGCCGGGAAAAAGCGAGACCCGGCGAGAAGGGCCGCCGGCCAATCGAGCACAGCATCCAGCCGGACGTGGCGTCAGTTGCTCGTCTGGCTTCATGTCCTGTCCTCGGTGAGCTGGATGAGCCAGGCGATCGTGATGTGCACCCTGCTGGGCATCAGTGCCGCCTCGCCGGCTGGGGAGCTGAAGGGTGCATCCGCCCACGTCGCCGAACTCCTCGACGTCACGGTCCTGACATCGTCGGCGAACATGTCGGCGTTCACCGGATTCGCCCTGGCCGCCACCACGACCTGGGGGTATTTCCACCACTGGTGGGTGGCCACGAAGTTCGTCATCACGTTCGGCCAGCTTTACCTGGGGATCTTCGTGCTCAGTGCCGCCATGCCAGACGTGCTCACGGCCGCATCCCGCGGCGAGGACGGGCCAGCGGCGTCAGTCGCTCTTGGCGCAGGCCTGATGGCCGGCGCGCTGGCGTTTCAGGCGTGGTTGTCGGTGGCCAAACCGTGGGGCCGGACGCCTCTGGCGGCGCGGGCCCGTACCCGACCCTCGACCGCTCCGCGGTGGCTGCTCGCACTCACTGTCCTGGTCCCGATCATTGATATCCCTTTCGGGATCCTCATCATCGACCGTCCGCTGCCCGCGTTGTCTCTAGCCATCCTGGCCATCGCTCTCGTGGCCCGCACTAGACAGCATCACCGCGCCGTGCACCTGCGGCGGGCGACCAGCGCGTCGAGCTGATCAAGGTCGAGAACAACGTCGAGTTCGCGCAACGTGGCGTCCAGGGGTGCCGGCGTACGAGCTTGTCACCGATGACGTCCAACCCCAACCCGCGGTGCGTTCCGCGCACCACGTCGACGTTCTCGAAGGGAATGGCGCGGACGTGTGCCTCATGCAGCGACCTCAGCACATCAGCCGACGGCGGTACACGAGGATGGCCGATGCGGTCGAGATAGGCGTCGAGGTCGAGCGAGGCGACGTCCCACTCATCGGTTTCGGGTGCACACAGGGTGAGGGCACTCACGATCCCCAATCCTCACAGCTCAATCCTGGTTGAGGTCAAGGTGCGCCATAGGATCAGGCACCGCAGCATCCGAGCACGATCGCGGAGGAGCCGATGACCTGGCGGGAACGTCTGCGCAGGCTGGTAGACGGCGACCGGTTTCAGCGGTTCATAGTCGTGGTGATCGTGCTCAACGCAGTGACGCTGGGCTTGGAGACGTCCGACCGGATGGTCGCCGAGTACGGCTGGCTGCTCCATGCGGTGGACCGGATAGCGTTGGCGATCTTTGTGGCGGAGCTGGCGCTGCGGCTCGCCGCCCACGGGTGGCGGTTTTTTCGTGATCCATGGAGTGTCTTCGACTTCATCATCGTCACCATCGCACTGATCCCCGCGTCGGGAGCTTTCTCGGTACTGCGGGCACTGCGGATTTTGCGGGTGCTGCGGCTGGTCGCGCTGGTGCCGAGTATGCGGGGGGTGGTCGCGGCCCTGCTCACCGCGGTGCCGGGGATGGCGTCCATCGCGGCGCTGCTCGGTCTGCTGATCTACGTCGCCGCGGTGATGGCCACCCAGCTGTTCGGTGACGGTGTGCCGGACCGCTTCGGAGATCTCGGCAGCTCGCTGTTCAGCCTGTTCCAGGTGATGACCACCGATGACTGGGCGAACATCGCCCGCGAGGCGATGGCGGTCCAGCCGCTGGCTTGGATCTTCTTCATCGTGTACCTGCTGGTATCCACGTTCGCTGTGCTGAACCTGTTCATCGCCGTAGTGGTCCGCGCGATGGAGGAGCAGGTCGCCACCGAGGTCAAGGCAGACGTCGCCGAGCATCAGCGGGAGGACGCCGTCGCCGCCGCAGCCATCCTCAGCGAGGTACGTGCGCTACGCGCAGAGATCGCCGAGTTGCGAACGCGATCCTGATCCGTCGGGCAGTCGGTGCCCCGTGCGCCACTGCCTGACACACGGGGCAAGGCGAGGCGACACACCGAACACGGCGAGGCGACACACGCGCGGGCAAACCGGACACACTGGGGAGGGGAACGCGCGACATGGGATCAGGAAGGTTGGCATGGTGACTGGTTACGAGTACCGGGTGATCGAGCTTCGCGAAGGCTTGCTCGGCGGCAAGATGTCCGGTGACAAGCTCGAGAAGATCCTCAACGAGCACGCGGACAAGGGATGGCAGCTCAAAGCCATCACCGCAGTCGAGGTGAAGGGGCGGATCGGGCCTGGTGGTGTCGACGGCGTGCTCGTCACCTTCGAGCGTCCTCGCGGTTGAACTCATGAAACTTCCCTCTGCCTACAACCGGCGCCGCAACCGCTGATGAATGGGACACTGACAATATGATGAAGATCATTGGATTCCTCCTCATCGTCTGGCTGGTCGTGGCGATCCTCGGCGCTGTCATCAAAGGTCTGTTCTGGCTGACCGTCGTCGGAGCCGTGCTGTTCGTGGCCACCGGCGCCTACGGGTTCCTCAGGCGACGATCAGGCCCGACCGCGCTGCGCTGAGCATTACCACGCTGTTACCAGTGGGAAACGCCTGCAGAGTTGTGCTTGGGATTTGTCGACCCGGCGTGTGACTATCAATCGCATAGATGCGCCGGCTGCGGATATCGCCAGGGTTCCGGCGGGCTGAGTTTGGCGCGCTGTGGTCACGCCCGCTCTTGCCTCGCCTGAT
Organism: Pseudonocardiaceae bacterium; assembly: GCA_035640975.1. GTDB lineage: Bacteria > Actinomycetota > Actinomycetes > Mycobacteriales > Pseudonocardiaceae. The sequence goes on along the minus strand of DASQVB010000456.1, from coordinate 4,620 downwards.
CCACGTTGGATGAGGGAATGCCGATGACGTTGACAGCGCAACAGGAGTCGAGCGCCGAACGCAGCAAGCGCCTGGACTCGGTGGCCGCCCACGCCGGTGTCATCTCAGAATCACAGCACCTCGCGCTGCGAGCCGACATCCGCCTGCTGTCGACCCTCCTCGGTGAGACCTTGGTCCGCCAGGGCGGCGAGGAACTGCTCAAGTTGGTGGAAGAGGTGCGAAGGCTGGCGCGGGCGGCTCTGGCAGACGGTAGCGCGGAGATCAGGTCGCTGCTGTCCACGCTGGATATCGGCACGGCCATTCAACTCGCCCGGGCATTTTCGATCTACTTCCAGCTCGCCAACGTGGCTGAGCAGCTGCACCGCTCGCGGGAGCAGCGCGCCCAGGCCGGCTGGCGGCACGGACCACTGCGCGCGGTGATGAACCGGCTGGCTCGCGACGTTGCCCCGGCCGAAGTGGAAGCTGTGCTGGCGCGGATGGAGCTGCGTCCGGTGTTCACCGCTCACCCCACCGAAGCGTCCCGTACGTCGGTGCAGGGCATTTTGCGCCGGGTGGCCGACGTCCTCGATCAGAACCTGCCCAAGACACAGTCGCGACGGCGGCTCGCGCGGCTGGTCGACCTGCTGTGGCAGACAGACGAAATCCGACCCGGCAAGCCGACGGTGCTGGATGAGGCCCGCGCGGTCGCCTACTACCTCGAGCAGCTCGGTACCCACGCGGTGCCGGACTTGCTGGAGGATCTCGAGGACGAGCTCGCCCGAGCCGCCTTCACCCTGCCTGCCGGGTCGCGGCCGCTGGTGCTGGGTTGCTGGGTCGGCGGTGACCGCGATGGCAACCCCAACGTCTCACCACAGGTCACCCTCGACGTCTTGCGGCTCTACGCGGACCGCGCGCTGAACATTCACCTGACGCTGATTGCTCAGCTCGTTCAGGAGCTGAGCGTGTCCACCCGTGTGGTCGGCGTCTCCGAGGCACTACGGTGCAGCCTCGCCCGTGACCGGCGCGTGCTGCCCGAGGTCTATGACCGCTATCTGCGGCGCAATGCCGACGAGCCCTACCGGCTGAAATGTTCCTTCGTCCACGCCCGCCTGACCCGAACCCGGCAGCGGATCCAGGACGGCATGGGGCACCAGGAGGAACGGGATTACCTGGGGGCGCAGTCCTACCTCGCTGACCTTGAGGTGATGGACGCCTCGCTGCGCGACCATCTTGGCGAACGCATTGCCGAGGGCACCCTGGCCAGGACGCTGCGCAGCGCCCGTGCGTTGGGCCTGCACCTCGCGGTTCTCGACGTGCGCGAGCATGCCGACAAGCATCACGCCGCCCTCGCGGCGCTTTACGACCCGCTGGGTGAGCTCGCAACGCCCTACGCAGAGCTCGACCGCGAGGCGCGGACGGCGCTGCTGTCTCGTGAGTTGGCCGGACGGCGGCCGCTGACCGCCCGCTCCGCTGAGCTGCCACCAGCTGCCGCTGACGTGCTCGCCGTCTTCGACGCGATCCGGTCTGCCCAGCAGACCTTCGGCGAGCCGGCTGCCAACACCTACATCGTCTCGATGACCAAGGGCGTCGACGACGTGCTGGCCACCGCGGTGCTGGCCCGGGAAGCCGGTCTGGTGGCACTGGCACCACCCGAGACAACACCCGCAGACCTGGCCGGCGGGTGCAGGTGCACGATCGATGTCGTGCCGCTGTTCGAGACCGCCACCGAGCTGCGCTGCGCCGGCGAGCTGCTCGACGCGATGCTGCGGGATCGCTCCTACCGCCAGCTGGTGCGAGCGCGGGGCGATCTGCAGGAGGTGATGCTCGGTTACTCCGACTCCAACAAGGACGCCGGGATCACCACCTCGCACTGGGACATCCACAAGGCGCAGCGCCAGCTACGCGACACCGCCGCCGCGCACGGGGTCCGGCTGCGGCTGTTCCACGGCCGCGGCGGTTCGGTCGGCCGAGGCGGCGGACCGGCTGGTGAGGCCGTGGCAGCCTCCCCGTACGGCACGGTGGACGCGACGTTGAAGGTGACCGAACAGGGCGAAGTCATCTCCGACAAGTACTCACTGAGCGCGTTGGCCCACGACCACCTCGAGATTCTGCTTGCTGCGGTGCTGGAGGCCACCCTGCTGCACCAGACCTCGCGGGTGCCCCCGGAGGTGCTGGCCTGCTGGGATGAGGCGATGGACGTGGTGAGCGGGACCGCTCACGCGGCCTATCGCAACTTCGTCGCCCTTCCCGGACTCAGCGAGTTCTTCTCCGCCGCCACCCCGGTCGACGAGCTGGGCTGGCTCAACGTCGGGTCCCGACCGGCGCGGCGACCGGGCAGTGCAAAGACCACGCTGGAAGGGCTGCGGGCGATCCCTTGGGTGTTCGGCTGGACCCAGACCCGGATGGTGGTGCCAGGATGGTATGGCCTGGGCAGCGGCCTGCGGGCGGCCCGCGACGCCGGGCTCGGTCCGGTGCTCGAGGAAATGCGGGAGTGGGCTTTTTTCACCAACCTGCTGGGAAACGTCGAGATGACGCTGGCCAAGACCGACCTGCGGATCGCGGAGTGTTACGTCTCGGTGCTCGTCGAGCCTCGTCTGCAGCGGCTGTTCGACGCCATCATCAGCGAGTACGAGCTGACCAAGCGTGAAGTGCTACGGCTCACCGGCGGCTCAACTCTGCTGGCGCGGCACCGCCTGCTGCGCCATACCCTCCAGGTGCGGGCCGCATACCTGGAGCCGCTGCACCACCTCCAAATCTCGCTGCTGGCTCGCCATCGAGAGATGGAGGAACCCGACCCTGAGCTGCGCCGTGCCCTGCTGCGGACCGTCAACGGGATCGCTGCCGGGATGCGCAACACGGGGTGAGCCTGGTTTCGGCAGGGGCTCACGGGGTATGGCGCCAGCATGGCTGACGCAACGATGAGCTCACCCGAGAAGAACCCCGAAGACTGGACCACGGGCGACGAGCCGATCACCGGGCCGCAGCGCAGCTACCTCGAGACACTCGCCCGAGAGGCCGGTGAGGACGTCCCGGCGGACCTGACCAAGGCCCAAGCGTCCGAGCTGATCGACCAGTTGCAAGAAAAGACCGGTCGGGGTCGCTAGCATCCCGACCGCGAGGTCACCGGCCTGAGCTGCCCGCGCCGCCGTCGAGTTTCGTCCAAGCCTGATATGACGCTGTCACAGCGCGCGCACAGTTGTCATATCGGACGACCCGGCCGTGCGCCGGGAATTTATTCCACAGGCTCGTGATCTGGCGGGTACCACGTGCAGTCCGGCTCGATACACCGGGCACCATCGGCCGACACACCGGGCAGGAGAGCCGGACACGCGGGCTAAGGGGTGCGGTCGGGGCTGGAGGCTTGGGCCCAGAAGCGTTGCGGGATCCGGCCGGCCAGCCTTGCGTGCCGGCCCGCCTGCACCGCCAGCCGCATCGCTTCGGCCATCCGCGGTGGGTCGTCGGCCCGGGTCACCGCCGTGGCCAGCAGCACCGCATCGCAGCCCAGCTCCATCGCCTGGGCAGCTTCTGAGGCGGTGCCGATGCCGGCGTCGAGGACGACCGGTACCTGTGCCTGCGCCACGATCATCTCGATGTTGTGCGGGTTGCGGATGCCCAGCCCGGTGCCGATCGGCGAGCCCAGCGGCATCACCGCCGCACACCCCACATCGGCGAGCTTGCCGGCCAGCACCGGGTCGTCGTTGGTGTAGGGCAGCACGGTGAAACCGTCGTCGACGAGCTGCTCGGCAGCGTCGAGCAGCTCGATCGGATCGGGCAGCAGGGTGCGGTCGTCGGCGATGACCTCGAGCTTGACCCAGGACGTCTGCAGCGCCTCGCGACCCAACTGCGCGGTGAGCACTGCCTCCGCGGCGCTGCGGCAGCCCGCGGTGTTGGGCAACGGCTCGATGCCGTGGCGCACCAGCAGCTCGAGCACGCCGGTGCGCGCGCCGGTGTCCATCCGGCGGATTGCCACCGTGGTGAGTTCGGTCTGCGCGGCGAGCAGCGCCTGTTCCAAGATGGCGAGGTTGCCCGCGCCCCCGGTTCCCAGGATCAGCCGCGAGCCGAATTGCCGTCCAGCAATGGCCAGCGGATCGTCTGCCATCAGCGTCAACCCCCCTGCACCGCGGTGAATACGTCGATCTGGGCGTCGGAGTGCAGTGATGTGGCGGTCCAGGACGCCCGCGGCACCACGGCGCCATTCAGGGCCACCGCGACACCGGCCGACGGCGCACCGAGCCGCCCGAGCACGTCGGCCAGCGTGGCACCGTCGGGCAGTTCCCAGCGCTGCCCGTTCACGATCACCGTCATGGCGCGCTCCGCACGGGCAGTTCACAGCCCAGCCGGGCCGGCGTGGCCGGCCCGGCTTCCACCGGAACAGCCTCCCCCCGCAGCAGCGCTAGCACCGCGTCGGCGGTCAGCGGGGCCAGCAGGAGCCCATTGCGGTGATGACCAGTCGCGGCGAGCACCCCAGGCTCCAACTCCCCGATCACCGGGAGGTTGTCCGGGCTACCCGGGCGCAGTCCCGCCGCCGTCTCCTGCAGCGTGTACTCCGCGATCGCGGGCAACACCCGTTCGGCGTCGGCGAGCAGCTCACGCATCGCACCGGCGGTGACCGCGGTGTCGAAACCGACCTCGCGCTGGGTG
>DASQVB010000455.1:0-6446 GCA_035640975.1 Pseudonocardiaceae bacterium | reverse complement strand
GACCCAGGACAGCACTGCTGTTGAGTTGGGGAACCCGAGAGTTAGCAACAAGCTTGAAGATCCGCGGGACACGCCGTAGACGCGATCAGCTGTAGCCAGAGCCACCCCTCTCTGGTTTTCAAGGCATGTCGTTCCCAGAGTGGCTGCTCAGATCATCTTGCCACGGCGAGCGCTTCCCAGGGCTCTCCAGGTCCTCGTCATCAGTCACATCGCCAAGCGCCTCCTTGGCTTGCTGCATATAGGGTTTCGCGGCCTCGTCGATGTCCTTGTTGCTGCTGCTCGGATCGTCCCTCATGTCACCCGAACCTTTCGTTGACAACAATGACCACTTCACTTCCTTCTATACTCGCAGGTTCAGGCTTCACCCTACAGATGCTGGACGAGAAGTCGTCGAGCACAGCAGCGTACTCGCCGGCGAGCCCGTGAACTCCTTCGCGTTACGTCATGTCCTCGAGCTGCTTGCCCTTCGTCTCTTGCACGAATCCAAACACGAAGAAGAACGAAAGCAACGCGAATATCGTATAGAGGCCGTACGCCAATCCGAGGCTGATATCGGCCAGGGCTGGGAACGTCGTCGAGATCAGGAAGTTGCTGATCCACTGAGCGGCCGCGGCAAGCCCGAGGGCGGCGGCTCGGATCCGGTTGTTGAACATCTCACCAAGCAGCACCCAGACCGTCGGCCCCCACGAGATTCCGAAGAAAACCACGAAGGCGTTAGCCACGATAAGCGCGATCGTGCCAGCCGTGTCGTTGAGCGCCGGTTGACCATTGACCAGGGGTGCCGTGCCGAAGACGTAGGCGAGCATTCCAAGGCTGACGAACATGCCCGCCGAGCCGATCAGCAGCAGCCGGCGCCGGCCGAGTTTGTCGATCACAGCGATCGCGACCAGCGTGACGACGATGTTGGTTACCGACGTCAGCACTGTGATGATCAGTGAGTCGGCCTCGGTGAACCCGACCTGCTGCCACAGCGTCGATGAGTAGTAGAAGATCACGTTGATGCCGACGAACTGCTGGAAGACCGACAGCAGGATGCCGACCCAGACGATCGGTAGCAGGCCGAGGAACGGCCCGCGCAGGTCACCGAAGCTTGATCGGACGTCCTGGACGATGGTGCGGCTGATCTCCTTAATCCGATCGTCAACACCACTTTTGAGCACCTGGGACAGCACGGACCGGGCCTCTTCGGTCCGACCACGGAACATCAGGTACCGCGGGGATTCGGGTATCTGCAGCGCGAGAATGCCATATGCCAGCGCAGGAACAACGAGGGTGATGAACATCCACCGCCAGGCCGCTAGCCCAAGCCATAGATCATTGTTCGCGCTCCCCGCGGCGGTGGCCAGGAAGTAGTCCGACAGCAGCGCCACGAAGATGCCAGAGACGATGGCGAGCTGTTGCAGCGAGCCGAGCCGGCCGCGGATCGAGGCAGGCGCGATCTCCGCGATGTAGGCCGGCGCGATGACCGAGGCCGCACCCACGCCGAGGCCGCCGACGATTCGCCAGAAGGTGAGGTCATACGGCGAGAAGGCAAGCCCGGAACCAATCGCACTGAGCAAGAACAGCACCGCGGCGACCAACATCACCCGGATGCGACCGATCCGGTCCGCCAGCTTGCCGGCGAGCCAGGCACCTACCGCGCAGCCCAGCAGCGCCGAGGCCACGACGAAGCCAGTGAGCCCGGCACCCATCCCGAATGTCTCGCGGATGGCCAACACCGCCCCGTTGATCACGGCGGTATCGAACCCGAACAGGAAACCCCCGAGGGCGGCCACCGTTGCCAGCAGGACTGCCCGCCCGGTGTCGTACTGCTCGGCCTTCGGCTCGATCGACGTCATGATTCTCCCGTGGCGACCAGTTCGGGATCCACGATGCTGAGATACCTACCATGTGCCGGGTCCGGCCGCTGGTTGCCAGGACTATTCGCGATTGCGGAACGCAAAACCTGCTGCCAAGCACGAGTCAGCTCTACGATGAGTCGCTTCAGGATCCAAGGCCATTCACGTCTCGCACCGCGCCGGTGGACGCCGAGGTTGCCATTGCCGCGTAGGCCCGCAGTGCAGCGCTCACCGGCCGCTCCCGGTCTCGCGCGGTGAAGGCGCCGTGCTCGGCCAGGTGCCGCTCGCGGCGAGCTCGCAGTTCGTCGGGGTCCACGTCCAGGGTGATGCTGCGCGCCGGGATGTCGATCTTTACTTGGTCGCCATCCTGCACCAGGGCGATCACCCCACCAGCGGCTGCCTCCGGCGAGACATGACCCACCGAAAGCCCGGAGCTGCCGCCGGAAAACCGCCCATCGGTGATCAGCGCGCACCGCTTGCCCAGACCCCGGCCTTTGAGAAAGGCCGTCGGGTAGAGCATCTCCTGCATGCCAGGCCCACCGCGCGGCCCCTCGTAGCGCACCACTACCACGTCGCCAGCGGTCACGCCGCCATTGAGGATCGCCTCAACCGTGGCGTCCTGACTCTCGAACACCTTCGCCGGACCGGAGAACCGCCAGAGATCCTCGTCCACACCGGCGGTCTTGACGATGCAGCCGTCCGGCGCCAGGTTGCCCCACAGCACAGCCAGCCCGCCATCGGCGGTATACGCGTGCGCCACATCGCGGATGCAGCCACGCTCGCCGTCCACATCCAGGCTTTCCCACCGGTTGGTGGTGCTGAACGGCTCGGTGGTGCGAACACCGCCGGGTGCGGCATGGAATAACTCCACGGCCGCGGGCAACGGAGTACCACCGCGGACATCCCACCGACGCAGGTGCTCAACCAGCGATGGACTGTGCACGCTGTGCACGTCCCGGTTCAGCAGGCCGGCCCGGTCCAACTCGCCGAGAATCGCCGGGATACCGCCCGCCCGGTGCACGTCTTCCATGTAGTAATCCCCATTGGGGGCCACCTTGGCCACGCAGGGGATCCGGCGAGAGATCTCGTCGATCTCCTTAAGCCCGAATCCCACTCCAGCCTCCTGCGCCGCAGCGAGCAGGTGCAGCACCGTGTTGGTGGACCCACCCATCGCCACGTCTAAGGCCATCGCGTTGGTAAACGCGCCGTGGCTCGCGATGGCGCGGGGCAGTACTGACCCGTCGTCCCCGTCGTAGTAGCGCCGGGCCAGCTCCACCACAGTCGTGCCCGCATCGGAGAACAGCGTGCGGCGGGCCGCGTGCGTGGCAAGCAGCGAACCGTTGCCGGGCAACCCCAACCCCAGCGCTTCGAGCAGGCAGTTCATCGAGTTCGCGGTGAACATGCCAGAACAGGACCCGCAGGTCGGGCAGGCCGCGCTCTCGATCTCGCTGAGCTGGTCGTCCGAGACCGCGTCGTCGGCTGCGGCCGATATCGCATTGATCAGATCCAGCCGGCGGCGGACCACCCCATCCGCCGAGACGGTACGGCCGGCCTCCATGGGACCGCCAGAGACGAACACGGTCGGGATATCCAGCCGCAATGCGGCGAGCAGCATCCCAGGTGTGATCTTGTCACAGTTGGAGATGCAGACCAGGGCGTCAGCGCAGTGCGCGTTGACCATGTACTCCACCGCGTCGGCGATCAGCTCGCGGCTGGGCAGTGAATAGAGCATGCCGGCGTGACCCATCGCGATGCCGTCGTCCACCGCGATCGTGTTGAACTCCCTACCCACCCCGCCGGCAGCGGCGACCGACTCGGCGACGATGCGGCCCACATCGCGCAGGTGCACGTGACCAGGCACGAATTGAGTGAAGCTGTTCGCCACCGCCACAATCGGCTTGCCGAAGTCGTCGTTGGTCATGCCGGTCGCACGCCAGAGCGCACGGGCACCTGCCATGTTGCGTCCATGCGTGACCGTTCGCGACCGCAGAGGGGGCATAACGCTGTCTCCAGGGAGTAGTCCACTATTGGGGACATCATTCTAGTGCCGGTGGCTGGGGCATCTGAACCGCCGAGAAGGGCACCGGTACATTTATCCTACGTCATTTGGGATCGCATCCCGCTTTCTTGAAGGTTCGCGGACATCGGGGGAACAGTGTCACGTCGTCGTGGTCTACGTAAGGTCGCTCGGGTGCTTCTCGCAGGTGTACGGTTGGCCAACGGCGCCACCGGTCTCGTAGCTCCTCAGCTCCTCATCCGCCGCATCGACCCCGCCCAAGCGGTAAGCCCGGCGGGTATCTACGCCTTCCGGCTGTTCGGCGTGCGCACGGTATTGCTCGGTGCCGAGCTGCTGATTCGGCGGGACGCGGAACTACAGCGCGCGCTGCGCCAGGGCCTGGTCATTCACGCCAGCGACGTGGCTACCTCGGTGCTGCTCGGAGTGCAGCGCCAGGTCACACCACGGACGTCGGTCCTCCTGGCCACGATCTCGGCGATCAACGTGGCCCTCGCGGTGACCGCGCTGGAGCCGAACCGGCGACGAACCCGACGCCGCGGGACCTGAGCGGCCGGATTCCCGTGGCGGAGAGAATGCCGTGGTTGCGGGACGGGATCTTGGTCAGTCCGGGATCCATCGGGCTAGATGCTTCTGGGCGGCGCGGGTGTCGCGGTGGTCTGGGCCAAATATCCGCGCTAAGTCCTCGATCAGTGTGGTTGCCAACTCTCGGGCACCGGTCACGTCGCCGGCCTCGCCAGTCCACCGGACCAGGTGGACCCGGGCGAGTAGCGTGTGCCGGTGGTCGGCGCCGAGCACCCGTTCGTCGTCCTCAACCAGCGCAGCGGCCAACTCCCGGGCACGCGCGGCGTCACCGGCCTCCCCGGTCCACCGGACCAGGTAGGCCCGGGCAAGCAGCGTGAGCCGGTAGCGGGGACCGAGTACCCGCTGGGTGTCCTCGACCACCGCGACTGCCAGCTCGCGGGCCCGCGCCACGTCCCCGGCCTCCCCGGTCCACCGGACAAGGTCCACCCGTGGGACCAACGAATACCGATCGTCGGCGCCGAGTGCCCGTTGGGCGTCCTCGACGACTGCGGCGGTCAGCTCCCGAGCCCTTTCCACGTTCCCGGCCATCCCCGTCCACCGGGCGAGGTTGGTCTGCGCCAGCAGGGTGTGCCGGTTGTTGGACCCAAGCACGCGCATCATGTCCTTCGCCACCAAAGCGGCCAATTCTCTCGCGCGTTCCACGTCCCCGGCCTTGCCGGTCCAGTAGGCAAGGCTGCTCCGGGCCACCAAGGTGTGTTGGTGGTCGTGTCCCAGCGCTTGTCGTGCGTCCTCGACCACCGCAGTGGCCAGTTCCCGCGCCCGCACGAAATCACCACTCACTCCGAGCCAGTCGGCGAGCGTGTAGCGCAGGTTCAGGGACATGGGCTGGTGGGGGTGCATATGCTCGAGCAGGGTTCGGACGTGGGTTTGCAGGCTCTGCCATGCGGTGATGGCCACTCTTGTGCCTGGCCACTGGGGGCAGGCGGAGTGGAGTAGTGCCGCGGCGGCGGCAATCCAGGCACCGTGGTGATTGTTGGCGGTGAGTTGGTCGGCGGTGACGGCCTGCACCAGCCGGTGCACCGTCACCGATCCACGAGGTCCGGAGTGAGTAAGCAGACCGTAGGCCATGAGCTCGGTGATGCCCTGGTGCTGCTGAAGTGGGTCAGTCAGCAGTGCCCGCAGCGACGCGCTGACTGGTCCGGGGAACTCGAGGTGGCCAGCATCGGTAGTCAGGAGTCGATCCAGGGGAATGGCGTCAGGGGCATACCAGGCCAGTAAGTGAAGCAGCGCCCGCGCCGAGGAGGACAGTTCGTCGAAGGCTAGTTGCCAGGTGGTGGCCACGGTGGCGGGGTAGTCGGGGGCGTGGCCTTGCTGGTGTAGTTCGGCGCGACGGCAGCGGTACAGGGTCAGATAACCGGCTAAGTCCAGGGCGCTGTGCGCCACGTAGCAGCCGGCTTGGGCCAAGGCCAGCGGCAAACCCCCCAACTCCCCGGCCAGCACTGCGGCGGTCACCTGGTCGGGATCGCCGCTGAGCGCGGTGACCAGGTCCACGGCGTGGGTTCGGGCCAGCGGTTGAACCGGCAGCACCATCCGCCGATCCGGCCATGTCCCGGCGCGGCTGGTAATCAGCACATCACCGATGCCGGCGGCGGGCAGCAAACCCCGCAGCGCCTCGGGCTCGGCGATGTTGTCGATCACCAGCAGCCACAGACCGGTGCGGTTGGCCAGCACCGCGTGCACCGCCTGCACCGGGTCATGGGTGTGTTCGGCGTACTGCGGAGCCACGATGTCCAGTAACGCCAGGAACTCTCCGGCTACCGCTTCAGGATCTTCGGCGCGCACCCACCACACCAGCTCGTAGTGATCCTGATAGCGCTGGGCATAGGCCCGGGCCAGGCTGGTCTTTCCGACCCCACCCAACCCGGTGAGCACCTGCCACACCGGCCGGCCCCGCCGTTGCGGATCGGTGAACCTGGCCCGCAGCGTGGCCAGTTCCTGTTCTCGGCCCACGATTTCGGCAAATCCCTGCACCTGTTTGGACACCACCCGCTGGGCGCCTCCACCATCTG
>DASQVB010000454.1:0-9888 GCA_035640975.1 Pseudonocardiaceae bacterium | reverse complement strand
CCGTCGGCGAACAGCAACGCCTGCACCACCAGCACGATGCCGACACACAGCGCGCCGAGCCATGGACCTACGAGAATGGCGGCCAGCGCCCCGCCCAATAGGTGCCCGCTGACCCCGGGCAGCACCGGAAAGTTGATCATTTGCACGGCGAAGATGAACGCCGCGACCAAACCCGCCATCGGCGCGGTGCGGTTGTCGAGGTCTGAGCTTTGGCCGGCCCGGGCGCGGGCCAGCGAAAAACCGAGTCCGGCGGCCGCGACGAGGCCGAGCACCGCCGAGATAGGGGCGTTGACGATGCCGTCACTCATATGCATAGCGACCGTGTCGGTAGTCATGGGCGCTGTCCTCCAGCCGCTTGTGGGGGTCACCCATCAGAGTAAAGGCATAAGCTGGTTACTGCTAGATCTATGCGAAAGCCTGAAACTGGCCTATAGCCGTCGAGGTACGCGGTCCACAGCGATGCGTACGGTGATCGTTATGACCTCGCCGCGCTCCCCGGATTCCCTCCCGTTCGATGCGTTCGCGGATGCTCGCTGGTGACCTCTACATCGCCGGCGACCCGGAGCTTGAGGAGCAGAGCAGGCACGCCTTGGACCTCATGGACGCGTACAACGTCACCTCTGTCCGTGCCCGGGACGAGCGGCGGCGCCTGCTGGAGAAGCTGCTCGGTTCAGTGGGGGAAGACACCGAGATCCGGCCGCCGCTCTACGTGGACTACGGGTCGCAGATCACCATCGGCGCCAGGTGCTTCGCCAACTTCGGGCTGGTAGCGCTGGACGTCGCCACGATCGTTATCGGGGACGATGTGCAGATCGGTCCCAACGTGCAGCTGCTGACACCGACTCACCCGGTCGAACCGGAGCCGCGGCGCGCCAAGTGGGAGGCCGCCCAGCCGATCACGATCGGCGACAACGTCTGGCTCGGCGGTGGAGCCATCGTGCTGCCGGGCGTCAGCATCGGCCGCAACACCGTGGTCGGCGCTGGGGCCGTGGTGGTTCGCGACCTGCCGGCCAACGTCATCGCGGTGGGCAACCCCGCGCGGATCGTGCGCCACCTCGCCCCGATGTCAAGGCACGAGTTCGATGGCGATGCTGTGTAAGTGCGGCTGGTCGATGAACTCCTGCAGACAGCGAGCGAAGAGCCACTGCCCAGCCGTTCGGCGTCAGGGCCGAGGAGGTCGGCCATGCGCTGGGTGAAGTCGGTTGCGCGGCAGCTCGAACTTGGACACATCGCCATGGTGCAGGGGAAGCTGACACACGTGCACGGGAGGGGCTGACACACGGTGCAGGGGAAGCTGACACGCCGGCGCGGAGGGTGACGAGCGAGAGCTGCCGAGCTGTTGCATCCCCCAGATGGTGGCTATTGCATCAATTTTGCAATGACTTACCGTCGCGGCATGAAGTGGCGGCTGTTCGTCCTGTTCGCGCTGTTTGGTGCCGTGCTGCCGGCGTGTAGTGCACCAGCTGCATCCGACTCGTCGACGGAGACGATCGTGGTTGGCGAGGGTTACGAGTGGGAGGCGTTGAACCCGTTACTGGGCTTCGGTACGGAGGGCGCTTCGAAGCTGTTCGATGGCTTGATCAGGCATGATGCGACGCTGAAGGTGGCCCCGGCATTGGCCGCCGAGGAGCCCGCGGTGACCGCTGACGAGCGGTCGTGGACAGTGAAACTGCGCCAGGGGATCAGCTTCCACGATGGCTCGGCCTTTGACGCCGACGACGTGGTGGCCACCTACCGTGCCGTGCTGGACCCGGTCTTCGCCTCCACCATCCGTTCGGACTACCCGATGCTCACCGGCGTCGAGAAGGTCGACGCATCGACTGTCCGGTTCGACCTGGCTTACCCGTACGCATCGTTCACGAACCGGCTCAACTTGGGGATCATGCCGGCCGAGGCGCTGACGACACCGGCGCCGCTGGAAAACTCCCCGCTCAACTCCACGCCGATCGGGACCGGGCCGTACAAGTTCGTCGAGTGGCGCAAGGGCGCCACGATGACGCTGGTCGCCAACGAGGATTACTTCGCTGGCGCGCCATCAATCAAGAAGATCACAATCGTGTTCGCCGAGGACGACAACACCCGCGCGCAACAGATGCGCGCTGGTGACCTCGACGCGACCGTGCTGCCTCCCGCGCTGGCCCGCACCTTCGAGGGCGGCGAGTTTGCGGTGGTGCACCACCGCAGTGCCGACTACCGCACGGTCACCATGCCCTCGGGCCACCCGGTGACCGGTGACCCAGCCATCCGTCAAGCAATGAACCTTGCCGTCAACCGCCAGGGCATGATCGACGCCCTGCTCGCCGGCAAGGGCGTACCCGCGTCCACTCCGGTCCCCGCGGTGCTCGACTCCTACGTTGAACCTGCCGCCCAGTTCCGGTACGACCCCGCCGAGGCGGGCCGCATCCTCGACGCCGCCGGCTGGGTCCTCGGTGCGGACCGCATCCGGGCCCGCAACGGGCAACCAGCCCGCTTCACGCTGATGTACCCGGCCACGGACACGGTGCGCAAGGACCTCGCGCAGGCGGTGGTATCCGACGCCAAAGCGGTCGGGATCAGCGTGGTGCTGGAAGGTCTCGGGTGGGAGGCGATCGAGCCCCGGATGGCCGACGACTCGCTGGTACTGGGCGGCGGCAGCCAGCTCGATCCCGACCAGGTGACCTACCCGCTGCTGCACTCCAGCTTCGGCGGGGATGGCTTCAACAACCCCGGTTTCTATCGCAACGCCGAGGTGGACGCCGGTCTGGACGCTGCCCGGCGAGCTACCGACCCGGCCGAGCAGATCGCGGCGGTCAAGAGCTGGCAACGCGCCTACGCCGCTGACCCGGGTTATGTGTTCCTCGTCTTTCTGGACCACTCCTATGTCATGCGCCAGAAGTGGAACGGTTACACGCCGGTGGTAGACCCGCACGCCCACGGCGTGCTGACCTGGGGCGCGCTGTGGAACCTCGATGACTGGACACCGAAGAGTTGACCCGGCCAACAGCACTGGTCAGCGGGATAGCCAGGAATCGGTGGCAGGCGGTGGGGTGGCTGGTGGCACGCCGGCTGGGGTTCGTGACGCCCGTGCTGGTGGTCGCAGTGGGGATCTTCTTGCTCGGCGCGGCATCGCCATTCGATCCGATCTACCAGTACTACGGGCTCGACATCTTCACCGCCACCGCCGAGGACATCGCCCGGGTGCGCGCTCAGCTCGGGCTGGATGACGGGGTGCTTGTCCAGTTGTGGCGCTGGCTGGCCGGCATCTTCTCCGGTGAGCTGGGAAGCTCCCGGGCGTTTCGCCAACCGGTTGCCGATGTGATCACGCAGCGGCTGCCCTGGACACTGCTGCTGGTCTCGGTCGGTCTGGTCATCATGATCGTGATCGCTCTGGTGATCGGGGTGCTCGCCGCCTGGCGCCAGGGTGGGCTCCTCGACCGGTCGGTGACCGCGATGGCACACGCGATGGAGGGCATCCCGTCGTTCGTGCTCGGTCTGGGTGCGATCGCGCTGTTCGCGCTGAGCCTGCGCTGGGTCGCGGTGGCTGGGCTGACCAGCCCTGGCGCCCCCGCCAGCTTCAGTGAGGTCACCCACTATCTGATCATGCCCGCGCTAGTGCTCGGCGTGTCGCAGACCCCGTGGCTGATCCTGTACCTGCGGGCCTCCCTGCTGACGGCGCTGGCCGAGGACCACGTCGCCGGCGCCCGCGCCCGTGGCCTGCCCGAGTGGCGGGTGGTGCTGCGCCATGCGCTGCCCACCGCGCTGCTGCCATTCGTCACGCTGCTCGGAGCCCGGGTGCCCGAGCTGGTCACCGGCGCCGTGCTGGTCGAGGAGATCTTTTCCTGGCCCGGTGTGGCCGAGGCGGTGGTCACCGCCGCGCTCGCCGTCGACTTCCCGATGCTGGCCGCGCTGGGTGTGCTGTCCACCGCGGCGGTGCTGGTCGGGTCCCTACTGGCCGATGTCGCGATCGTGCTGGCCGACCCGAGGGTGGCCACCGATGGCTAGCACCGAGCTGGCCGCACCGCCGCTGCGCCCCGACACCGGCCGGGCTGGCACAGCGCTGCCCGCCGACGTGCTGGCACGCCCCGCGGCCGCTGGGCACTCGGGCGGGCTCGCGCGCGCCTGGCAGTCGGGGTGGTGACGTTGGCCGGGCTGGCCGCAGCCGCGGTGCTGGGCTCTGGTGGGGTGAGCTGGACCAGTCGCTGATCAACTACAGCTCGGTTCGGTTGGCACCGAGTGCGGAGCATCCGTTCGGCACCGACGCCGCCGGCCGCGATGTGCTGCTGCGCAGCTTGGCTGGTTTACGGGTCTCACTGCTGGTCGCGGTGCTGTGCGCGGTGATCTCCACGTTGATGGGAGCCGTGATCGGCGCGCTGTCCGGCATGCTGGGTGGTGGCCCGACCGGTTGCTGATGCGAGTGGTGGACACGATCAACTCGGTACCGCACCTGCTGCTCGGAATCATCATCGTGGCGCTGTACCGGGGCAGCCTGCTGACCGTGGTCGCCTCGATCGCTCTTACTCACTGGACGGGGATTGCCCGGATCGTGCGCGCCGAGGTGCTGTCGCTTCGGGACCGCCCTTTCATCGACGCGGCCATCTCCGGCGGGGCGACCCGGGCCCGCGTACTGCGCCGCCACCTGTTACCGGCCATCGTGCCGCAGGCCGCGCTGTCGGCCGTCCTCATCCTGCCGCACGCGGTGTGGCACGAGACCGCCCTGAGCTTCCTCGGGTTGGGCCTGCCCCCGCACCTGGCCAGCATCGGCAACCTCCTTACCGAAGGCCGCGAGGGCGTCCTGATCGGCGCTTGGTGGACCGTCGTCTTCCCCTCGGCGCTGCTGGTCGCCACCACTCTCGCCGTGGCCGCGATCGGCGGTTGGTGGCGCGACCGCTCAGTACCCCGGCGGCGCTCGGAGCTTGCGCTGTGACCGCCCCCGCGCTGTTGGACGTCGAAAAGCTGTCCGTGCGGTTCCTGCTCGGTTCACACGGCCGACGCGGCATCGTCAGCGCGGTCACCGACATCTCGCTGCAGCTGTCCGCGGGACGAATACTGGCCCTGGTGGGGGAGTCGGGCTGCGGCAAGTCAGTGCTCGCTGCGTCGCTGCTGGGTCTGTTGCCGGCCAACGCCGAGGTACACGGCCGGGCAATTCTGACGACCGGTGACGGCGCCTCGATCGAACTGCTCGGCGCCGCAGAGCACCTCCTGCAAAGCCGGGTCCGGGGCCGGCTGATCGGCCTGGTCCCACAGTCAGCCGCCACCCATCTCACTCCCGTCCGCCGAAATCGGCGCCCAGCTCGCCGAAGCAGTCCACGAGCTGCGAGACACCACCACCGCGCCATTCGGAGCCGAATCGCGGTTTCGATCCCGAGCCAGGCGCCATTCGGAGCCGAACGGCGGTGTCATCGAGGAGCTGGTCAGGCGGGCTGGGTTGGAGATCGACGTGTTGAGCCGCTACCCGCACGAGCCGTCCGGCGGGATGGCTCAGCGGGTCGGCGTCGCGTCCGCGCTGGCCGGGGAACCTTCAGTGGTGCTCGCTGATGAACCCACCGCCGGGCTGGACCGCCCACTGGTGGACCGCACCGTCGACCAACTCGCCGCACTGGCCGCGGACGGGCACGCGGTACTGCTGATCACCCACGACCTGCGCGCCGCCCGCCGGGTAGCGACCGACCTGGCCGTGATGTATGCCAGCCGGCTGGTGGAGTGCGGTCCCGCTGACGAGGTGTTCAGCGACCCCTGGCATCCCTACACCCGGGGGCTGCTGGCCGCGCTGCCCGACCGAGGGTTCACCGCGATCCCCGGCGACCCACCCGAACTGACCGCGCTGACCGCCGGATGCGCATTCCGGCCACGCTGCCCAGTCCGTGCCGACTGCACGAACACAACGGAGCTGCGCCAGCACGGGCGCCGGCAGCTCGCCTGCCACCCGGCGCCATGCTGACCGGCACCGGTATTGAAGCCGGCTACCTGCGGAATCATCCGGTGCTGCGGGCGGTCGACATCGAGATCGCTCCCGGCGAGGTCGTGGGACTTGCCGGGCCCAGCGGCTGCGGCAAATCCACCCTGGCCCGGGTGCTGGCCTTGCTGCTGGCTCCGTGGTCGGGCCGGGTGAGCATCGACGGGGTGCCCGCAGCGGGAGTGGGCTACCAAGCGCCACGCCAGCAGCGCACCGCCATCGGCGTGGTGTTTCAGCAACCCCGCCTGTCCGTGGATCCCCGGCTCACGCTCCGCGAAGCAATCGTCGAACCACTCCGAGCCGGCAAGCGGCGCCTCGACGACAACCAGATCGCAGAGCTGACAGACCGCGTCGGTCTGAGCATCGAGCTACTCGACCGCCGACCACACGAAGTCAGCGACGGTCAACTGCAACGAGCCTGCATCGCACGCGCACTCATTCTCCGACCGCGGTACCTGATCTGCGACGAGATGACCGCCATGCTGGACACCTCCACCACCGCCGCGCTGGTCGACGTGGTCATGACGCAGGCCACTCAGACCGGCGCTGGAGTGCTCGCCATCAGCCACGACGAGGCACTCCTCGCAGTCTGGGCACACCGCGTGCAACATTTCTCGGCCTAGTACTGCAACGGCACCTGTGCCGGCCTAGGGAAGTGGATCGTCAGGGTCCTCACGGTGATCATCGTTGGGAAAGAAACAGCCGCGCGAGACACGGTTATTCCTTCCGAATGGCGATCACGGGCGATTCTCCGAGCGCCAGCCCTCGAACTGCCGTTGTAGTACAAGGTGCCGTGAACGGTGGTCCGCCACTCAGGTGGCGAGGGCGACGTACTTGGTCTCGAGGAACTCATCGATGCCCACCGAGCCGCCCTCGCGCCCCAGCCCGGAGTGCTTGACGCCGCCAAAGGGCGCCGCCGGGTTGGACACCAGGCCCTGGTTCAGCCCGACCATGCCGGCCTCGAGCCGCTCGCAGACCCGCAGAGCGCGGCGCAGATCCTCGGTGTAGACGTAGCTGACCAACCCGAAGGGGGTGCCGTTGGCGGTCGCCAGCACCTCGTCCTCGTCAGTGAACGGGGTGATCGGCGCGACCGGTCCGAAGATCTCCGTGCTGGCCATCGCGGCATCCGACGGCACGTGGGCAAGCACGGTCGGGCGGTAGAAGTAACCCGGACCGTCCACCGGTTCGCCCCCCACGAGCACCCGGGCACCACGGGTGACCGCGTCGTCGACCAGGTGCTGCACCTTGTTCCGCGCCTTGGCCTCGATCAGTGGACCGACCTGCACGCCCTCCTCGCTGCCCCGACCGATGCGCAGCGAGCCCATCTGCTCGGCCAGCCGGCGGGAGAACTCCTCAACGATGTCGGTGTGCACGAAGAAGCGGTTGGCAGCGGTGCACGCCTCGCCGATGTTGCGCATCTTCGCGATCATCGCGCCTCGGACCGCAGCATCGAGGTCAGCGTCAGCGAAGACCAGGAACGGCGCATTGCCGCCGAGCTCCATCGAGGTCCGCAGGATCTGCTCGGCGCACTGCTCCAGCAGCGTGCGGCCCACCTCGGTGGAGCCGGTGAAGGACAGCTTGCGGGCCCGGCCGTCCCTGATCAGCGGCTCCATCAGTCGACCTGAGCTGGCGGTGGGCACGACGTTGAGCACCCCGTCGGGCAGCCCGCACTCGGCCAGGATCTCAGCCAGCGCGAGCATCGACAGTGGGGTCAAGCGGGCTGGCTTCAGCACCATCGTGCAACCGGCCGCGACCGCCGGACCGATCTTGCGGGTGCCCATCGCGGCCGGGAAGTTCCACGGGGTGATCAGCAGCGACGGCCCGATCGGCTGGCGCATCACGAGCACTCGCCCCGAGCCGTTGGGCGCGGTGGCGAACCCGCCGTCGATGCGCACCGCCTCCTCGGCGAACCAGCGGAAGAACTCGGCGGCGTAGGCGATCTCGGCCTGCGACTCGGCCAGCGGCTTGCCCATTTCCAGAGTCATCAGCAAGGCGAGGTCGTCTTGGCGCCGCATCATCAGCTCGTAGGCGCGGCGCAGGATCTCACCACGTTCTCGGGGCTGGTGCTGCGCCCACTGAGCCTGGGCGGCGACCGCGGCGTCCAGCGCGGCCATCCCGTCCTCGGCGGCGGCGTCGGCGACCGCGCGCAGCGCCTTGCCGGTGGAGGGATCCTCGACGTCGAAGGTCTTCCCGCCCCTGGCGGGTCGCCACCGACCGTTGATGAACAGCTCGGTGGGAACGGTGTCGATGACGGCTTGCTCTCGGTCGGCGGAACTCATTGCCAGCACGCTACTTGGGCACCGTCACCGGGGCTCCACAGTCGGGGGCTCCAGAGTCCCGCTGCGCGCCTGCACGATCAGACCGATCACTCCGATGGCCGCACCTCCCAGCGATATCGCGAGCAACGCCGGTGAGGTGGTTCCGGTCAAGGCGTCGCCGAGTACGACCAGCGCAATCGAGCCGGGTATGACGCCCACGGTGCCCACGAGGTAGTCGCGAAACCGGATCGACGACACCGCGCTGCAATAGTTGAGCACCGAGAACGGTACCGCCGGGATCAACCGCAGCGACGCTACGGCGAGCCAGCCCCGACGGCGAAGTCGCGCGTCGATCGCCCGCAGCAACTTACGGTCAAGGTGCGGTTCCAGCAGGCTGCGTCCCACCCGGCGGACCACGACAAAGGCCAGTGCCGCAGTCAACGTGGTCGCCAACAGCGACAGCACCACGCCCAGCGCAGGGCCGAACAGCAATCCCGCGGCAAGGGTGAAAACGGTGCGGGGGATCGGTGCGATCGTCACCACGGTCTGCCCCAGCAGGAACAACATCGGTGCGGCGATGCCGGCCGACTGTGCCCAATCCCGCATCTGCACTGCGGTGGGCACCGGCAGCACCAGCGCTGCGACGATCAGCGTGACGAGCAACAGCCCGGCCACCAGTAGACGGGTACGGGGCGCGCTCACTTGTCCTCCGAACACCGGCAGCGGGTGCGCAAGCGATCCTACCCGGCGCCCCCAACCCCGGCGTGTCAGTCCGTCATGCCCGGTGTGTCAGTCGGCGGTGCCCGGTGTGTCAGCCTGTGGTGTCCGGTGCTCGACATCAGATCGCGCCGCATGAGACGAGGTGGCCAGGTCGGCGGACATCACCACGCGCAGACGACGCCGGCAGACGTTTCGACGCCCTGTTGGCGGTCTTCAATCCGGTGACTTCCCGGCGCCTCGAGACCCTGGGCGTGGATCGTGGCCGGAAATCAGGACGGACTCATCACACGAGGGTGGCCACCGTTGAGGAGATCTCCGAGCACCTCGCCGCGATCGATGCCGGACTGCTCGGCATCACCACGCCACCCCTCATCTCAGCGTGGGGCCGGCAGGGTCGCCCGACGGACTAACGGCTATGCCGGTAGGTGACGCTGATCCTGGGCCCACCGTGGGCAGCCTTGGGCACAGTGTGCTCCCAATCGTGCTGGCTGCAGCCACCCATCACGAGCAGGTCGCCGCCGTCAAGGGTGAACCACCGGCCGGCACCGCCGCCGCGCGGCCGCAGCCCGAAGCGTCGGCGACTACCCAGCGACACGATGGCGACCAGCGGACGCTGCAGCGAGAAACGCACTCGATCACCGTGCCAGGCCACCGAATCCCGGCCGTCGCGGTAGTAGTTGGCCCAGATCGAGTCGAACGCGACCCCGTAGCGCTGTGAGAGCAAGGCAGCCAGATCGTCCAGCGGCGGCGGCGACTCGCCAACGGCCCAGCCGCAGGTCAACCGCGGTTCGGCGATGCGACGGCCGTGCATCCAGCGTTCCCGCTGGTCCCACGCCGTCGAGCCGGCCAGCTCCTCGAACAGCGTGTCGGCGCCGGACATCCACGCCACAGCCACGTCGACCCACGACTCGTCGTCGAGCTGGCAGCGGCGCAGCGTGCTGAACGACTCGTCGGGCCCTGGCTCACCAGCGCCGAAGA
>DASQVB010000453.1:0-14593 GCA_035640975.1 Pseudonocardiaceae bacterium | reverse complement strand
AGAGCTTCGTTGGGTCGTCGAGCCGTGCGGTCAACCGCCTGCGCTGCTCCTCCCTTGAGAGGTGAAGGAAGCATTTCACGATTCTGCAGCCCGAGGTGACCAGCTTCTCCTCAAAGCGGTTGATGGCACCGTAGCGGCACGCCCACATCTCGGGCGGCACCAGCTCATGTACCCGAACTACAAGCACGTCCTCATAGTGGGAGCGGTCGAACACGCCGAGAATGCCTGGGGGCGGTAAGCACCGCTTGACCCGCCACAGGAAATGGTGCTCACGCTCCTCGGGCGTTGGCTTCTTGAACGCTTGATACTGCACGCCCATCGGATTGACGAGGCCGAGGACATGCTTGACCGTGGCTCCCTTGCCTGCGGTATCCATACCCTGCAGCACGAGCAGCATGCTCCGCCGGCCACCCGTATGCCCCTCGGCGTAGAGCTGCTCCTGCAGGTCCGCCAAGCGCGGCCCAAGGTGGCGCATCGCCATTGTGGCGTCCGTCTTGTCCGCGCCTGTGAACCCAGGGGTCGCCCGCGTGGCTATGGCCTTGAGGTCCACCAGGCCGGTGGGCAACCGCAGCAGGTCGCTGACCCGTGGCGGGACCTCGATGCGCGAGGGCTCGTCCCAGCGCGCCGTCTTCGACTTGGCCACAGACGAAGGCTCCCAGGCGCCCTTAATACCGGCAACGGCGGCGGAGCGTCGAGACCTCATCGTCGCCGAGTGCCGACCGCACGCCGAACTCGACACTCCGCTCAAGTTCACCATCCGTGCGCTGCGGCTGCTGCAACCGTCTCGGAGTGAGCCGGTGGATCGGCGGTTCTCGCTGCGGTGGTGACGTCTCTTCTCGCGGGTCAGGAGGGTTCGGCGGACTGGGATGGGGCCCAGGTGATGGTGAGCTGGCCGGCGGGGGTGTGGTCGACGGTGATGGTGGAACCGTTGGGGATGGTGTCGGTGAGCAGGGCCCGGCCGATGCGGGTTTCGAGTTGGTGTTGCAGGAATCGGCGCAGCGGGCGCGCCCCGTAGACGGGGTCAAAGCCTTCGGCAGCGATGTGCTGCCGCGCCGCGTCGGTGAGTTTCAGATCAAGGCGGCGCTCGGCCAGGCGCCGGTGCAGGTCTTCGACAAGCAGGTCAACGACGCGTTCGATCTCGGGCAGGGTGAGCGGTTTGAACAGCACGATGTCGTCGAGGCGGTTGAGGAACTCTGGCCGGAAGTGGCGGCGCAGCTCGGCCATCACCGCGACGCGGGCGTCATCCTTGATCTCCCCATCGGGGGTGATGCCCTCGAGCAGGTATTGGGAGCCCAGATTGCTCGTCATGACAACCACGGTGTTGCGGAAGTCGACGGCGCGGCCTTGGGCATCGGTGAGCCGGCCGTCGTCAAGCAGCTGCAGCAGGGTGTTGAACACGTCGGGGTGGGCCTTTTCGACCTCGTCGAGCAGCACCACCGAGTAGGGCTTGCGGCGGACTGCCTCGGTGAGCTGGCCGCCTTCCTCGTAGCCGATGTAGCCCGGTGGGGCACCGAGCAGGCGGCTGACGGTGTGGCGTTCCTGGTACTCGCTCATGTCCAGGCGCACCATGTTGTCCTCGGTGTCGAACAACGCTGCGGCCAGGGTCTTGGCCAGTTCGGTCTTGCCCACCCCGGTGGGGCCGAGGAACAGGAACGAGCCGATCGGGCGGCGGGGGTCCTTGACCCCGGAGCGGGCCCGGATGATGGCGTCGGCGACCAGCTGAACGGCCTCGTCTTGGCCGATGACGCGTTCGTGGAGGATCTCATCGAGGCGCAGCAGCTTGTGCCGTTCGCCCTCCAGCAGCCGGCTAACCGGGATCCCGGTCCAGCGGGCCACGATGCTGGCGATCTCCTCTTCGGTGACCACCTCCCGCAGCAGCCGGTGGGTGCCCTGCTTGGTGGCCAGCTGGTCCTCCTCGGCGGCCAGCCGGCGTTCCAGCTCGGGCAGCCGGCCGTGGAGCAGCTCGGCGGCCTTGTTGAGGTCGTAGGCCCGCTCGGCGGCCTCGGCCTGGTGGCGGACCTGCTCGATCTGCTCGCGCAAGGCCTGGACCTTGCGGATGGCTTGGCGTTCGGCCTCCCATTGGGCGCGCATCCCGTCGGCTTCACCGCGCAGGTCGGCCAGCTCCCGGCGCAGCTCATCCAGCCGGGCGCGGCTGGCCGGGTCATCCTCCTTGGCCAGCGCGGCCTCTTCGATCTCCAGGCGCATCACCCGGCGGCTGACCTGGTCCAGCTCGGCGGGTTGGGAGTCGATCTCAGTGCGCAGCATGGCGCAAGCCTCGTCGACCAGGTCGATGGCCTTGTCGGGCAGGAACCGGTCGGAGATGTAACGCTGGGACAGGGTGACCGCGGCGACCAGGGCCGCGTCCTGGATCCGCACACCGTGGAAGACCTCCAAGCGTTCCCGCAACCCGCGCAGGATGGAGACCGCGTCCTCCTCGGCAGGTTCATCGACGAGCACCGGCTGGAAGCGCCGCTCCAAGGCAGCGTCCTTCTCGATGTGCTTGCGGTACTCATCGACGGTGGTGGCACCGATCATGTGCAGCTCGCCGCGAGCTAGCATCGGTTTGAGCATGTTGCCGGCGTCTACCGCGCCTTCCGCGGCGCCGGCACCGACCACGGTGTGCAGCTCGTCGACGAACAACAGGATCCGCCCGGTCGCGGCACCCACCTCCGAAAGCACCGCCTTGAGCCGCTCCTCGAACTCGCCGCGGTATTTCGCGCCAGCCACCAGCGACCCCATATCCAGCGCGAAGACGGTCTTGTCACGCAGCCCTTCCGGGACGTCACCGTGGGCGATGCGCTGGGCCAGCCCTTCCACAATCGCGGTCTTACCCACCCCGGGATCACCGATGAGCACCGGGTTGTTCTTGGTCTTCCGCGACAGGATCTGGGTGACCCGGCGGATCTCGGAGTCGCGGCCGATGACGGGGTCCAGCTTGTCGGCGCGGGCGTCGGCGACCAAATCGCGGCCGTATTTCTCCAGCGCCTCGTAGGTGACCTCGGGCATGGCGGAGGTGACACGCTGATTCCCCCGGATACCGGTCAACCCGGCCAGGAACCGTTCCCGGTTCAGGCCCTGATCGCGCAGCGCCCGGCCCGCTGCACTGGCGGCGCCCTCCTCTACCAGCGCCAGCATTAGGTGCTCGACGGAGACGTAGTCGTCCTTGAGCCGGCTGGCCTCCCGCTCCGCGGTGTCCAACAGCCGCGATAACCGCTGGGTGAGGAACACCTGTCCCGGCGCGGCCCCGGGCCCGGACACCCGTGGCCGGCGCCCCAACTCGGCCTCCACGCTGGCGCGGACCCGATCGGGGTCAGCGCCAGCAGCGGTGAGCAGCCGGGGGACCAATCCATCGGGCTGATCGAGTAGGGCGAGCAGCAGATGCTCCCCGTCGACTTCGACATGCCCAAACCGCAACGCCTTGGCCTGCGCGTCGTGCAACGCCTCCTGCGACTTGTGGGTCAACCGGTTCATGTCCACGTTCCGCTCACCTCCTGCCCTCGCTGGTGTGGCCCGTACTGGTGTGACTGCCATGGTGGGGATTGGTGGGATGGCTGCGTAGCGCGGCTTCGAGGTCCTCGATACGGGCCAGCAGGTCGAGCACCACGCCCAGCGCGGCATAGTTCAACCCCAGGCCGGTGCGCAGCCGCTGGATCCGGGCGACCCGGGCCAGCTGCGCGGCCGGGAACCACATCCCACCGTCGGCGTCGGCTTCGGGAATCAGCAGCCCGAGCGTGACGAAGCGGCGCACCAGCAGCGGGTGCAACCCTGCGACCGCGGCGAACTGCACTAGCGACCAACCCGCGGCCCGCTGCGGCGTCACTGGGGCGAGCGGGTACCGCATCACCGCCTGCCTCCCGTCTCCTGTGCCGCCGACCGGGAACCAACCGCCGCCCGGGGGTCGAAGCGGGATTCACTAGCCAGCTGCTCGAATAGCTCCCGCTCCCGGGACGACAGTGTCATCGGCACAACGATCTTGACTTCGGCGTACAGATCACCGGCTGCCCCGCGCGGGTTGGGCAGCCCCCGCCCGCGCAACCGCAGCCGCCGGCCACTGGAGGAGCCAGCGGGCAGCTCCACCTGCATGGTGCCGGTGGGGGTATGGACCGGGACGGTGGCGCCCAGCGCCGCCTCCCACGGGGAGACCGGCGCCTCAACGGTGATGTCGCGACCCTCGACGCGGTAGTGGGGGTGCGGAGCCAGGCGCACCACCAGGTAGAGATCGCCGCCTGGGGCGTCCCCGGTTCCGGCGCCACCTTGGCCGGCCAGCCGGATCCGCTGCCCGTCGATGACGCCAGCGGGGATGTTCACCTCATAGCTGCGCGACCCGGTCGGGGTGCTCAGGGTGATCCGCCGCCGGCCGCCTCGGTAGGCGTCTTCCACACTGAGCTCGATCTCCGCCTCGCTGTCCGCGCCGGGCACGGCACCACGCCCAAATCCCCCCGGCCCAGACCCCCGCGTCGCTCCGACGAACCCGCTGAGCAGATCCTCCAGATCCACGCCACCTAAATTCGTGCCCCCGAAGCCTCCGGCGCCGCTGAAGCCACTGCCCCCGAACCCGCTGGGGCCGCCGAAGCCGCCGGTGTTGACATACACCCGCCGGCCACCGCCGTCGGCGCCGGGCATGCCGAAGGGGACACCAGCGGAAGGGTCGTAGTCCTCGGGCACCTGCCGCCACGCCGAGCCGAACCGGTCGTACCGGGTTCGGGTCTTCGGGTCGGAGAGCACCTCGTATGCCTCGCTGATCTCCTTGAACCGTTCCTCGGCCCCGGGGTCCTTGTTCAGGTCAGGGTGGTAGCGACGGGCCAGGGTGCGGTAGGCGCGTTGGATCTCCTCCTGGCTGGCCTCCCGCGCTACGCCCAACACCTGGTAATAGTCCCGAGTCGTCGTCGCCATCTGCTCCACACCTCCCGCTCACTCGCGCCGGCCGGCCACCGCCACGACCGCCGGGCGCAGCACCGACTGCTCGCCGGCGTAACCCGACCGCAGCACGTTGACCACGGTGTTCGGCTCTGCCGCCGAGTCCTCCACCACTTGCGCGGCCTCGTGCACGGCCGGATCGAACCGCGCGCCTACGTCTTCAATCCGCCGATACCCCAACCCACTGAGCACCCTCAACGACTGGGCGAGGACGGCCTGGACACCGGCGATGATCGTCGCCGGCTCAGCCTGCGCATGCTGCACCGCCAGCTCGAGGTGGTCCAGCACCGGCAGCCACGCCGCGCTCACCCGATTCCGCTCGGCACGGCGGGCCTGTTCAAGCTGCTGCTCGTAGCGTTTGCGCATGTTGTCCAGCTCGGCCACCGCCCGCCGCCAGCGGTCCTCCAGCTCAGCGGAGCTGGGATTGGCACCGCGGGCAGCCACCTCCGCGGTGCTTGACTCGGCGTGGGTCGAGTCCGCAGTCGCCGTGTCTGGGATGCGGGAGTCGGGGCCGGGGCTGTGCGGAGCTTCCCTGTCCCCAGGACTCACCGGGCGCGGGCCCCGCCCGGTGGCCCGAGTGTCGGTTTCGGTGTTCCGTGGTTCGGTCATGGTCGGCTCGCGAGATGAGACGTCGGTCCGTCAGGGTGGTAACTGGTGCGGGATCAGCCGTTGGTGAACTCCGCGTCGATCACGTCGTCCCCCCCGGCGCCGGTTGCACTGGGCCGGCCGACACCGCCAGGGCCGGCGGTGGTGGCGGGCAGGCCGTGCAGGAGCTGCTCCAGGTCGGCAGTCAGGGCCCGGACCCGATCCAGCGGTGCCTGCTCCTTGACCGCTTGGTGGGCCTCGCCGATGAGCATCTCGGCACGGGCTTTGTCGTGCACCGCGACCGCTTCCCCCAGCTCGCCGAGCAGGCGTTCCACCCGGTAGGCCGTGCTGTCGAGTTCATTGCGGGCTTCGACCAGCTGGCGGGCTCGGGCGTCCTCGGCGCGGTGGGCTTCGGCGTCGGCGACCATCCGTTGCACCTCCACCTCGTCCAGGGTGCCGGACCCGGAGATGGTGATCGTCTGCTCGGCGCCGGTGTCTTTGTCCTTGGCCGCGACGTTGAGGATGCCGTTGGCGTCGATATCGAAGGTGACCTCGACTTGGGGCACCCCGCGCGGGGCAGGTCGGATGTTCTCCAGCCGCAGCCGGCCCAGTACCCGGTTGTCCGCAGCCCGTTCCCGCTCCCCCTGCAACACCACGACGTCCACGGCGGGCTGGTTGTCCGCAGCGGTGGTGAACACCTCGGTGCGGCGGGTCGGGATGGTCGTGTTCCGCTCGATGATCTTCGTCATCAGTTCGCCAAGGGTTTCCACGCCCAGCGACAGCGGGGTGACATCGAGCAATAGCACATCCTTGACCTGGCCTTGCAGCACCGCGGCCTGCACCGCGGCCCCGGCGGCCACCACCTCGTCGGGGTTGACCGACATGTTCGGGTTCTTACCGCCGGTCAACCGGCGCACCAGGGCCTGCACCGCTGGAATCCGGGTGGAGCCACCCACCAGGATCACCTCGTCCAGGGCGTCGGCTGTGACCTTCCCATCGGCCATCGCCTGGCGCACCGGACCCAGGCAACGCTCCACTAGATCCACGGTCAGCTGCTCGAAAGTCGCCCGGGTCACGGTGGTGGCCAGATGCTTGGGGCCAGAGGCATCCGCGGTGATAAAAGGCAGGTTCACCTCGGTCTGCGAGGTGGAAGACAACTCCGCCTTGGCCTTCTCCGCCGCCTCGTACAGCCGCTGCAGCGCCTGCGGATCCTTGCGGAGGTCAATGCCGTAAGTCTTGCGGAACTCCGCAGCCAGGTGATCGACCAGACGCTGATCGAAGTCATCGCCACCCAGGTGGGTGTCCCCAGCGGTGGAGCGCACCTCCACCACGCCGTCACCCACGTCCAGGATGCTCACATCGAAAGTACCCCCGCCCAGGTCAAACACCAGCACCGTCTCGTGCTGCTTTTTGTCCAGCCCGTAGGCCAACGCCGCGGCGGTGGGCTCGTTGATGATCCTCAGTACCTCCAGCCCGGCGATCCGCCCGGCGTCCTTGGTGGCCTGGCGCTGCGCGTCGTTGAAGTACGCCGGCACCGTGATCACCGCCTGGGTGACCTTCTCTCCCAGGTACTTGGAGGCATCATCAACCAGCTTGCGCAGCACCGCCGCGGAGATCTCCTCCGGAGCGTAGGTCTTGTCCCGCACCGAGAATCGCACTGCGTCCTCCGGCCCGGAGGTCACCTCATAGGACACCTGGTCAGTCTCGGCGCGTACCTCTCCATAGCGGCGGCCGATGAACCGCTTCGCCGAATAGATGGTGCCCTTTGGATTGAGCACCGCCTGGCGCCGCGCCAGCTGACCCACCAACCGCTCACCGGCGCTCGTGAAGGCCACCACCGACGGCGTCGTCCGCCCGCCTTCTGCGTTGGTGATCACCGTGGGGTGGCCGCCCTCATAGACGGCGACCACCGAGTTCGTGGTTCCCAGGTCGATACCCACAGCCTTCGCCATCTGCACCCTCCCCTCCATGATCGTTCGCCGCCGGCCGGGGACCCGAGCAATCCCCAGGCGCACGCACCGGCTTCCGCACCACGGTGCCGCTGAACCGGTGGCCGTGCGACCGTCGGCCCAGCGGCTGCCCGCTAGCTGCTGATCGGGATCTTCCGCGGCCGGGCCTGCTCGGTCTTGGGCACCCGCACGGTGAGGACCCCGTTGGCCAGTCCCGCGCTGACCTGGTCGATCTCGCTGCCGGCGGGCAGGCTCATCCGGTAATCGAACCGGCCGATCCGGCGGGTCCGGCTGCGCAGGAAACCCACCCGTTCCCGTTCCTTGACCTCCCCGGTGACGGCCAACTCTCCGCCGGCGACCTCCACCGAGACGTCCTCCCGCTTGACCCCGGGCAACTCCAGCTCCACCAAGTAGGCCTGGTCGGTCTCCTCCACATCGGCCGCCGGCCACCATCCGGTGTCGGAGATCGCCCCACCGGTGGCATCGGCCAGCAACCGACCCATCCGCTCATACAGCTCACTGACCTCGGTCCACGGCTGCCCCCACCTCACCGGCGAGGTCCACGGCCGTAGCGACCCCGCCTCGTGGCGACCGGCTTCGTGGCCACGGGCCTCGTGGTTACGGCGCAACACGGGAAGCGCCATCACATCCTCCTTCAACTGTCTTTGCACGCGATCGCGCATCGCAGTAGCGGTTATCCATCACTTCCCAGCCCCGGGGCGGCGTCGACAGCCCAGGCCCGACACAGCTGCCAGTGCTGCTAGAAGTCGAACCTCACCGGACGCTGACCCCGGGTTTGGCGAGAATTAACTACCGAGCTGCGTGGTCCCGTTATCCGCACTGATCGCGATCTTGTGGGGCTTAGCCTGCTCGGCGATCGGGATCCGCAGGGTCAGCACCCCGGCGTCATAGTTGGCCGCGATTCGCTCGGTGTCCAAGGCTTCGCCGAGGAACAACTGCCGGGAGAACACTCCGGTCGGCCGCTCGGCCACCTGCAGCTCGACTCCATCCCCCGCGGTGGGCCTGCGCTCGGCCTTGACGGTCAGCACATTGCGCTCCACACCGACGTCGACCGATGCCGGGTCCACGCCGGGCAGGTCGAACTGCACGACGAACTCCTCACCGGCCCGGTAGGCGTCCATCGGCATCACCGCCGGCCGCGTCCAGGTGCCCTGCTGGCCAAGCAACTGCTGGCTCCACCGCTCCAAGTCGCGGAAAGGGTCCGTCCGCATCAGCATCGTCACCGCCTCCCTTCAACCAGTCCTCTCTACTCTCCCTGACGAGCGCTCAACGCTCGTAGCCATCCTTGCAACGACGAGTATAGGTTTACTGTTCCAAAGAT
Source organism: Pseudonocardiaceae bacterium (assembly GCA_035640975.1). Lineage (GTDB taxonomy): Bacteria > Actinomycetota > Actinomycetes > Mycobacteriales > Pseudonocardiaceae. Next base: position 5,800 of record DASQVB010000453.1, on the reverse strand, counting down.
CGCAAGTGCGGTCGGCGTGCTTGAACGCCTCACCCGACCGATCTGGATGAGAGGAAGTCACCGGGTGGGAAGCGGCGACGCGCACGCTGCGCATGCATGCACATGGGCAGGTATGGGTGTTACAGCCCCTAACCATTATTACATGCTTGACTAGAGCTATCCTGCACCTACGATACTAGGTGTGATAGGGCTCTGTTCGGTTGTTGCAGAGCCAGAGGCGACCCTGGGCCGCCATGACTGACAGGAGGTGGGTTCAACGGCCATATCACCTGACGAATGAGCACACCATCACAGCGCCGCCCCAGGTCCCCCCTCGGGTACCGACCGCCTGAAAGGAGCCACGATGACAGCCAGCAAGACGGCGACGACCACCAGTCGAAATTATGCGGTCGAGCGGCCAACTGCAGGCAACATGGCTGCGGTAGCGCCCGTGCTGGCCGCGGTGTGGTGCCGTTCGGTGGGGACGTCATGGACATTGGAACTTCACCAACTCAACGGTGGCACGGCATCCGGGACAATCGTGAACTGGATCGGCTCGGGCGTGCCAATCTCGCAACCCGCGCCCGACGCCCTAGCCCGTGACCTGTTGGCCGAACACGGGTTGCAGCTGTTCGGTGATTCGTCCGCTGGCCCCAGGACTCACAATCGGCACGGCATTGGCTATGCATGCAGAAACGCTGAGCTAATCAAACTGGCGCACCTCGTGCGAGACGATGCTAAGGGTACGCACCCTGTGGTGCTGGCCACGCACTGGATCGCGGCCGGATTCTCCGCCGACGTAGCCGCGGGATGGATACGCCAGGGAGTCCATGCGCCACAAGCAGTGCAACAACAGACAGTGTCCTCCGAGCCCACGGTCTCGCCGACCCACACCAGCACCCTCAACCGCCCGCTGAGCCGGTTGAGAAACCGTACGTGCGGGCGGCGTGGTGCAGCGGCACTTCGCACTAGACGTTGCCCTTGCCGGAACCGACCGTGACCTTCCGCTGCGGGCGGAGACTGTCCGACGGCCCCAGCCACGCGTCGGAAAGAAATGAGCGGTAACCACGACTCGGTGGATCCAACGACGAGGGCCATACCGATCCGCGCAGTTCCGCGGAGCCACTGGAAGGCCATCCTTGGCTGATTCGGAGTTCGAAGCTGCGGTGCCTGGTGCTGAGGCACTCACGTCAGGGACCCCGTCGGGTCGGCAGGGCGGGCCTGCTCCCCGGTGCCAGTGCCTGTGCAGTTCACCCCCGCCTGAGTGAGGATCCGCTGCGCTGCTGCTGCTCCCTCATACCCGTGGCATTGGGTCTCGCTGTCCGGGTCGAGACTGCGGTAGATGTCAAAAAAGTTGGCGATTTCAGCGAGCTGGTGCGCCGGCAGCTGAGATAGGTCATCGACCTCGATGTAAGCGGGCTCACCCTCGGGCACACATACCAGTTTCGCCTCGCGGCCGTGCCCAGTCAGGACCCAAAAAACCCCGATCGGCCGGGCCCGTACCCGCACCCCCGGATAGGTCGGCTCGATTGTGAGTACCAACGCGTCCAGCGGTTCGTCATCGGACCCGAGCGCACCTGGAACGTAGCCGTAGTCGGCGGGAAAGGCGAACGCACCGGGCAGCCGTCGGTCGAGCCAGACCAGCCCGGTCTCCTCTTCGATCTCGTACTTGTTGCGGCTGCCACGCGGTGTCTCCACCACGACATCGATCAACTGCACGCCGAGCAGGATAAGGCCAGCGTTACCGGCGGAACCATCAAAGACCTCTACGACCCCTTGACGACCAGGATGCTGATGCGTGCCCGGCCCGATAATCCGCCTCGGGTAGTCAGCGAGTCCGCCGGTGATCTGACCTGACATCGCTGCGTGGTGTTCGCAGAGCAGTGTTCTGGTCGACCTGTCGGCCTGCGCGGCGTTCCCCCGGGCGGCGCTTGACCGGTGGAGCGGACGGCGCGGGATCCACACGCCGTGATCACGCTTTCCGATCTGGGCAGCACCTGCAGCCACGCGACGAGCTGGTCGCTTGGTTGACCCGCGCTGAGCACATCCACCGCTCTCGCGGTAGTCCGAGTTGGCCACATCCCGTCTGACCGAAGCAGGACTGGGATCCCTCGGCTCACGCGGCATGCCCTGCCCCCTACCTCCGGGGCGGGCCGAAGTGAACGTCGACGCCAGGCGAGTAATGCGCAACGGGCTGCCCTTCAGGTGTGGGCAGGCCAGCGGCGGCGAGGAGGTCCTGATCGAGCTGGTGGATCTGCACACTCCACAGCGGCCACGCCTGATGCTTCACCGGAACGTTCACTAAGCAGCCGGCGATCTTGGTGAACGCCCGCCACCGTCCGGTAAGGAAGTGGTCACGCTCGTCCAGCTCCTCCGCGGCTAGCGGGGAGCCGGGCTCGGCCACGATGTGATGTCCCGCGGCTGGCGGGTGCCGCCGACGTGATCGATAAGTCACCGTGGAATTAGCCTCCACCGTCATGGCCGCCCAATGGTAGGGAACCCACAAACAGGCCCGTGCGCCAAGGACGGTGGCCAGCCCCGAGGCGTCAAGGGACAGAAACCACAGGCCATCGAGTCCATTTCTGTCGACGACGTAGGTCCGGACGTTGGTTTCCGGGAAGGTGGACAGCCCCGGGATGGCGGGAAACCCGGACGGGCGAAAGTCGCACAGGAGAAAAGGGGTGATACCCACCCAGGCGACGCCGTGATGGGTGTGGACGTCGAGCCCGGATGGGAGTAAGCGCTGCACGTCGGCCGGGTCGTAGGCCCAGTGAAGGAACGTGAACCTCCGCCAGCGCTGGTAGACCAAGGGCCAAACCACGTGCTCCTCAGGGTTCGCACCAGCCATGGCATTGAGTATTCCGCCCAGGCGTCGGGTACCAGCGTGGGGCTCACAACAAGCCCGGACCCTCACTTGCATCGGTTTGGCTGTGGGTCGGAGTACTACAGCCACGACACGGAGTACTACTTGTGTCCGTTTGAGGTGGGGGAGGGCGAGACCGGCGTTCCCGAAGATCAGGTGCGCCTCGACGAGGTGCTGGTGGAGATCGGCGACAAGCTGTGCAGGTCGACACCGACACCGCAGCCCGGATGATCCATCCCTATACGTCGCTGCTGGATCGCGTCGGTACTGAGGGGATCACGCTGACCAGCGCTGGTTACCTCCCGCCTGTCCATGTCGAAGCTGCAGTGACAGAACTCGGCTTGGTGACGGAGTGGATCGGCAAGGGAAATCGCGAGAGCCAGCCGCTGCCGGTGCTGGACCTGCGCGAGTCGGCACAGCAGGCGGGCTGCTGCGCAAGCACCGGGGAAAGCTCCTGCTGACGGCTCAGGGACGCGCCATGCGCTGTGATCCGGTGGCGTTGTGGTGGTTGCTAGCCGAGAAGACACCGCCCCGCTCCACCGATGCCTGCCAGACGCAAGCCGGACTCATTGTCCTGGTCGCGACCGCCGCCCAGATCACGGACGACCTGAATGCGATCGTCGCGGATCTTCTCGGCGCGATCGGCTGGAGAAGCGGCGATGGCACCCCGCTGACGGGCGCGATGGCCAACCACGCCGCGTGGAACACCAAAGCCATGCTCCAGCGAGTGGGAGCCTTCACCGATGGACGCGGCTTCGACCGACGAGAACGGCTGACACCGCACGGAGTCGCCTTCGCCCGAGCAGCGTTAACCAGCTGGCCCACCGGCTAGCGGCGACTACACGTACCCTTTGCTCCAAGCGACCTCGGCAGCTCGACCTGCCTCTGGCAGCCCGCCTACTCGATTTTTAAGTGCCGCTGGCCGGCGGCGAAGTCGCGAGATGCGCGATACACAGGTGCGGGGTGACAAACGGCTCGAGGCTAGCGGCCTGGACTGAGGCGCTGAGGTTGGCGAGACTTTGCTTCAGTAAGCCCAGATGCACTGCGCAGATGACTTCGGGGTACTTAGTCGCGAGGGCCCGAAATGGGCAGGCGTGCAGCAGCATCCGGTGGTGTGGTCCGTGGCTGGCCAGTTCTGGTTGAAACCCGAGTTCGGCGAACACGGCGATCACTTGGCGCATAGCCTCGTCGCTGGAGACTTCGCCGAATGGTTGAGAAGACCTCCGGTGGCGGCGAGCGAACGCGCGACCGGCTTCCTCGGGTACTCCTCTGGGGATCGTGCTGCTGGCAGCGAGGTAGCTGGCGAGGATGTCGGCAAGCAGCTGATAACCAGGCTGATGCAGGGTGCCTGAGTGGTCTGTGGCGGCGGTGTACAGAAGCCGGGGGCGCCCGGAGGCACCTCGGCGGGGGTCGGAGCGACACCAGGTGAGTCCGGCATCGACGAGGATCTTCAGGTGAAAGCGCACCGTGGTGGGGTGTAAGTCGCTTTGCTCGGCGATCTGCTGTACGTCCAGTGCGGTGGCGCTTCCGCGTAGTAGGTCAAGAATGCGGACTCGGCTGGCGCTGGCCAGCGCGCCGTGGGTCCTGCTGCGCTCATCGGCAGGGCCGGCCTGGAGGGGCATGTGGACAAGGTACTACCGGCATGGTAAGTACTAGTACTATAGTAAGTACTAAGATCGTCAATACAACCCCTCCTATCAGGCAAGTGTCGGTCACTATGTGACGTCGACACGGCCGTAGCCGGTGTGACACAAGCTGACAGGGAGAGATGGACGGTGATAGCCGCCAGGCAACGGTTAGGGATCGTTCGTCCTACGGCCTCGGTTGTTTACCAATGGTCGAGGGAACTGACGGAGAGGCCAGCTCGTCGATGGTGACGACCGATGATGCCCGCTGGCTTGCTGATCACCTGCGGAAGATGGTGTCGTCCCGCCCCGCTGCCTGGGCGAGCACCGAGATGACCCTGACCCAGCTGCTCGCGCTGCATTTCATCAGCGCGAAGGCTCCGATCACACTGATGTCGCTATCCGAGGCCTTGGGCACCCGACCGCCGGCCACCTCCGCGATGGTTGATCGGCTCGCTCGAGCCGGGCTGGTCTGTCGCACGCCGGACCCCCACGATCGTCGACGCATCCTGCTAGCCGTGACCGGTAGGGCGGTAGCGATGATCGGTAAGATTGACCTGCAAACCGCTCGACGGCTGCAGGTGATGCTCAACGGCATGGGCACGGCAGCCCAGCGCTGCCTAACCGAGGTCCTCAAGGACACCGCACGTCGCCTCGCCGGTTAACTAGTCGGCGCCAAACCCGTCAGACGCAGCCTTACCGACCGGACCGGCCGGCAACCTGCGACCATCGCAGGGTGAGCGCGCAGCTAAGGCGCCGTCCGTGCGAGCTGGCCAGGCTCAGTTGGGTGACAAGGTGCGGCGGCGAAGCTGGCCGTTGGTTTGCCTTTGTTGCGCCATGAGCTAACGTCGCACTGGTGACTGACAGTAACGTTAGTGATGCCGCCGACCGGCGGAGGTTGCCAGCGCTCATTCCAGGTGCCGGAACCCCCACTGCGCTGGCCATCGCTCGGGGCCTGCGCGACACGGGAGTCCCCATCGTTGGCGCGTCCCTCATCCCGAGGGCGCCAACCTGCCGGTCAAGGCTATGGCACAGCGTCCTGCAGGTCGGCGCGCCCACCACGCAAGCATGGCTGGCGACGCTGCATGCGGCTCACGAGCGGTACGGCCCGATGGTGCTGTTCCCTGCTGATGACATTGTGGTGCGCATCGTCGCCGAGCACGCCAGCGAACTAGCCACGCAATTCGACTTCGTGATGCCCGACCTGCCGATCGTTGATCGATTGCTGGACAAGTCGGTTTTCCACGAGTGGGCCCTGGCCAACGACTTCCCGGTTCCCCACACAGCGATCGTCAACGACCTAGGCCAGTTGCGTGCAGCCCTGCGCGAGATG
>DASQVB010000452.1:0-8045 GCA_035640975.1 Pseudonocardiaceae bacterium | reverse complement strand
GGCGGGTTTACCTGCCGAAACCGAGGTCGGCGTCGTGCAGCGGCTGTTGCTGCAGGTGCAGACCGCGTTGTCGTCCTACGCCGAGCCTGGTTGGGCCCTCGAGGACGGTTGGCCGCAGTTTACCCGCACGCTGATGGACCTGGTCAGCACCGCCACTCCGGGCTCTGACCACCAGCTCGCGCTGGTGAACACGCTGACCACGTCGCTGCTGGGCAAGCCGGAACTGGACGCGCTGGCAGGATGGCTGGCCGGCGAGGGTGTACCCGAAGCGCTCACGGTGGACACCGACTTGCGCTGGCGGCTGCTGCAGGCGCTCACCGCGCACGGTGTGGCGGGTGAAAACGAAATCGCCGCCGAGCGAGACCGCGATGCCACCGCCACCGGGCAGCGGCAAGCCGAGCGGGCGCTGGCCCTGGTACCCACCCCAGCAGCCAAGGAACGGGCCTGGCAGCGGGCGATGCGCGACGACGAGCTACCTAACGCCATCGGTGAAGCGATCATCAGCGGGTTCAGTCACTACGCCCAGAAGCAGCTTCTCAACCCCTACCTGGACCGCTACTTCGACGAGATCGCAGAAGTATGGGATCGCCGGACCTCCGAGCGCGCTCAGTCATGCGTATTCGGGCTGTTCCCGTCGTGGGTGGTGGAGCAGCGGTGCGTAGACGTCGCGAGTACTTGGCTCGAGGATGGTGACCGCCCGGCTGCGCTGCGCCGGCTGGTCTCGGAGGGTCGGGCCGGCGTGGTCCGGGCGCTGGCCGCACGTGCCTTCGACGCCCGGGGGACGAACGATCAGCAAGAGTAGAACCCCTCCCGCGGGCGCGGGGTTTCAGCGACCACCACGGAGACAGTGACCGTTGCCGCAAAAAGGACCCGACGCAAATGAAATTCCGCGTGGGATGTCGCTCGATCTCGGTCATTCGATCGGGTATGCGGGCAGGACATCCCTCGATGCCAGACGGATTAGGAGTCTGTTTGCTCCGTGAGGATCCGCAAACCCGTGATCAAGCCTTTCGTGAGGTCGCCGTCCTTGAACGAGGAGATCATGCTTTCCACCGCGAGCTTGCACGCTCGATCCGGAAGTCGGTGGTGAGCCCTGCAGCCGGTGACCACTTCGACTACCCGCTGGCCGGGTGAGACGGCTAACAGCACTGCGTCATCGGCCCGACCGCCCATCAACTCGTGCAGCTCCTCGGCCCGTGCCCGGGTATCAGAGCCCAAGTCGCCGAGGTATACAACGAAGTGCAGGCCCACACTCTGGCCGGCGCAGTCCAGTGCGTCGTCGAGCGCCGCACGCTGCGACTTACTGAAGGGCAGGGTAGGCAACACCGCTCTGACTTGCCGGGCGGTGGAGATCCGTCCAGTGCCGACCACAACCTCGCCGAGCGCGCGTTCCTGCTGGTCACCGTCGTGCTGGGTTTGGTGACGCCGTGCAGGCTTGCCGTGCTCCTCATCACCATTGGCCACGAGCACCTCCCCGGGGCGCACCTGGAGTCTGGGGGCTACCCTCGTGCAGCGCCTCAGGGTTCGCCGTCCACAGCACCGGTGGGTAATGCCATTCCTCGCCAGGGTGGTAGCGAGGAGGCCGGACGAAGTTGGGCCGCAGCGTCAGCAGCCCCAGCAGCACCAGAATGGCCAGCGGAACGCCCGCCAGGACGAGGATGGTCTCCAGGGACGGCACAGGATCACGGTAGCTGACCGCAACCTACCCTCGCCTCACCAGGTAAGGCAGTTGCTGAGAGCTGCCAGCCTCAAGCGACCTGACCGAGGTACGGCAACCACAGTGGGTCGGCGTCGGGCACCGTGGCCAGTAGCCGCCAGTGCTGCCCGCGCGGGGGGCGCGGCACCATCCGCAGCTTCCACCCCAGTTCGCTGAGCAGCCGGTCGGCTTTGCGGTGATTGCAGCGGGCGCAGCAGGCCACGCAGTTCTCCCAGCAATGTTCGCCGCCGCGGCTGCGCGGCACCACGTGATCGATGGTCTCCGCGCGGGCTCCGCAGTAGCTGCACCGGTAACGGTCGCGATGCATCAGCGCCGCCCTGGTCATCGGTACCCGCGCTCGGTATGGCACTCGCACAAAGGTACGCAACTTGATCACCGAGGGGACCACGACGTTGGTCGTCGCGGAATGCAACACCAAGCCCGCGGCGTCGCCGTGCACCACGTCAGCTTTTGCGCACACCACCAAGACGATTGCTCGGCGCAACGGCAGCGCGGTCAGCGGCTCGAAGGTGGCATTGAGTAGCAATACGCGTCGGCGCCCCCCAGCGAGCGCGCCGGTGGCGGTGGCCTTGTCTGCCACCACAACAGTGGTATCGACAACAGTGGTTTCGAGGAGCCCGGTTGAGGTTCCTGAGCGCGAGGCGGTCCGCCGGGCCGCCCCCGCTGGGTCACCCTCCGGGCTGGGTTGTCGGTCGTGCACGCGACCACCTCCGGCAATGCGCGCCCCTAGTGCACCATGAAGGCGGCGATCGCGCACGTGTCTAATGTTGACACGTGTCGGTGACCGCCAATCGAGCCAACTGCGACGGCGGGTGATTGGCCGTCGGGGCTACAGTGCCCCCCCGTGGACGGAACTGACGCCGCGCCTGCCCCATGCCCGGCGGGCCAAAATCCGGCGGCCCCCTATCCGGCAGCACAGCGGTGGGAACTCATCGAGCACCTGCACGGGCGCCCGGTGGCTGACCCTTACCGCTGGCTGGAGGACCCGGCCGACCCGCGCACCATCAGGTGGGCCACCGAGCAGGACAGGCTGGCCCGCGCGACGCTGGATGCGTTGCCCGGCCGCGCGACGCTGGCCGGAGAGCTCGAGCGGTTGCTGTCCACCGGGTGGGTATCGGCGCCGGCCTGGCGCAACGGGCGGGCCTTTTTCACCCGCCGTGAACCGGATGGGGAACACGCCGTGCTGTACGTCCGAGAGACCGGACCGGACGGCGGGATAGCCGAACGGGCGCTGGTGGATGTCATCGCCCTCGACCCGTCCGGGCTGACCACACTGGACTCGTGGAGCCCGAGCCAGGAAGGTGAGCGGCTCGCCTACCAGATCTCCAGCGGTGGCGACGAGGAATCCACGCTGCACGTGGTCGATGTGGCCACCGGGGACCAACTCGACGGACCAATCGAGCGCTGCCGGTACTCCCCCATCGGGTGGTTACCCGGTGGGCAGGAGTTCTACTACGTGCGTCGGCTGCCGGCTCATGAAGTGCCCGAGGGCGAAGAGCAGTTCCATCGCCGGGTCTGGTGCCACCGCGTCGGCTGCGACCCGTCGACCGATCTGCTGGTGCACGGCGAGGGCCTGGACCCGACCAACTACTACGGGGTACGGATCTCGGCCGACGGCCGCTGGCTGGTGGTGGACGCCTCACCCGGCACCGCACCGCGCACGTCGGTATGGATCGCCGATCTGCACGGGTCCGGCGAGCTGAAATCCATCCTCACTGATGCTGACGCGGCGCGCTGCACGGCATGGGTAGCGCGCGACGGCAAGCTCTACCTGCTCACCACCCTGGGCGCGCCGCGCTGGCGGCTGTGCGTCGCGGATCCATCCGACCCTGCCCCGGCCCGTTGGACCGAGCTGATCGCCGAGGATTCCGGCTCGGTGCTCGACGGGATCCGCTGGCTGGAAGATCCAGACGGTGGCCGGCCGCTGCTGGTGGTTGCCCGCACCCGGCATGCGATCGCCGAGCTGTCCCTGCACGCCGTGGACGACGGCGCGTTGCGCAGCACTATCCCGCTGCCCGGCACCGGGTCGCTGGTCGGTATGTCGACCGTGGACGAGCTCACCGCTGCCGGTGCCGGTCAGGTGTGGATCGGGTGGACCGACTTTCACACCCCGCCCTGCGTGCACCGTTATGCGCTGCGCGGCGCATCCACCGAGCTCGTCGAATCCGCTCCCAGTGCCGCGGTGGCACCTGATGTGCATACCCAGCAGGTGGAATTCGCGTCTGCTGATGGCACCGCAGTGCGCATGTTCATCGTCTCCCCCACTGTCTCGGCCAGCCCGCATCCGGACCGGCCGCGGCCGACGCTGCTCACTGGTTACGGCGGGTTCTCGGTATCTCGAGAACCCGGCTACACGCCGTCTGCACTGGCCTGGGTGGCGGCCGGTGGAGTGTGGGCGCAGGCCTCGCTGCGCGGTGGTGGTGAGGAGGGCGAGGCCTGGCACCGCGCCGGGATGCGGGAACACAAGGGCAACTGCTTCGCCGACTTCCATGCCGCGGCCGACGCGCTGGTGGCCCGTGGCTGGACAACTCCCGAGCAGCTGGCGATCAGCGGAGGATCCAACGGCGGGCTGCTGGTCGGCGCGGCACTGACGCAACGTCCACACGCCTACCGCGCGGTGGTGTGTTCCGCGCCGCTGCTGGACATGGTCCGCTACGAGCGGTTCCTGCTCGGGCGGACTTGGAACGATGAGTACGGCACCGCCGACGATCCCGCCGAGCTGGACTGGTTGCGGTCGTACTCCCCGTATCACCAGGTGCGGCCGGGCACCAGCTATCCGGCGGTGCTGTTCACGGTGTTCGACTCCGACACCCGGGTCGATCCACTCCACGCCAGAAAGATGTGCGCTGCCCTACAGCACGCCACAACGGCCGACCCGGCCCGGGCTCCAATACTGATCCGCCGTGAGGTCGAGGTCGGGCACGCGGCGCGCGCGGTATCTCGGACCGTGCCGTTGACCACCGACCAGCTGTGCTTTCTCGCCCATTACACCGGGCTCGATCTGGAGGCGGTACGCACCGGATGACCGCGGAGTTGATTTTCCAACCTGACTGTGTTCAGGAGGCGGGCTCGTGGTGCTCGCGCATCTTCCAGCTCACCAACAACGACATGCTGGCCCGCTATGCCGATGCCGTGGTCGGAACAGGGCTGCGGATCCTGCTCATCGTCACGCTTGCGGTGCTGATCCGGCTGATGGCCCACCGTGCGATCAACCGGCTGACCCGGGTGACGGCCGACGGGCCACCGCCCGGATTGCTGCGTCCGCTGCGGGAACGGACCCCTGAGTCCTGGCGCGGAACAGGGCTACTGTCCAGACGCCGGTCCCAGCGAGCTCGCACGATCGGTTCGGTGTTGCGATCCGGCACGACGTTCGTGGTTTCCGGGGTCGCGATCACTCTGGTGTTGGGTGAGCTCGGAATCAATCTCGGGCCGATCATCGCCTCGGCCGGCATCCTGGGCGTCGCGCTCGGCTTCGGGGCGCAGAATCTGGTCAAAGACTTCCTGTCCGGGATGTTCATGATGGTCGAGGACCAGTACGGCGTCGGCGACATCGTTGACCTCGGTGAAGCCACCGGCACGGTGGAGGCCGTGGGCCTGCGGGTGACGACCTTGCGGGACGTCAACGGCACCGTGTGGTACGTCCGCAACGGTGAGGTACTGCGGGTCGGCAACTCCAGCCAGGGTTACTCGGTGGCTGTCGTCGACCTTCCCGTGGGGCATGATGCCGATATCCCGGAAACCACCGAGCTGGCCGGCCGCACCGCCATCGACCTCACCGCCAAGGGCAGCGCGCTGGCCGACGATGTGCTCGAACCGCCGGTGGTACTCGGAGTCGAGTCGATCAGTACCGGTGGCGTGACGCTGCGGATCACCACCAAGGTCCGGGCCGGCAGGCAGTGGGCGGTGCAGCGGGCGCTGCTGGCCGGTATCAAGGACGCCTTCGCCGACGCCGGGGTTCCGCCGCCGTCGCCAGTCGGCGGCCTGACCGCTCCGCCGACCTGAGGTTTCCGTGGGGCTTGGTCCACAAGGCAAGATGGAGGGGTGGCTGCTCCGGAGAACTTCTACGAGGCCGTCGGCGGCGAACAGACGTTTCGCCAGATCGTCGGCCGCTTCTATGAGCTGGTGACCAAGGACGAGGTGCTGCGTCCGCTCTACCCGGACGAGGACCTCGGTCCCGCCGAGGAGCACTTGCGACTGTTCCTCATGCAGTACTGGGGTGGGCCGCACACCTACTCCGCGCAGCGTGGGCACCCACGGTTGCGGATGCGTCACGTCCCGTTTCGGATCGGACCGACCGAACGCGACGCGTGGCTGCGCTGCATGCGCATCGCGGTGGACGAGGCCGATCTCGACGATGCCCACCGGGCCGTGCTGTGGGACTACTTGCAGATGGCAGCGAACAGCCTGCAGAACTCGCTGACTTGAGGGAGCTCATGGGACGAGCTGACGGCCGCCACGATGTGGTAGCCGAAGACCGGGCCTGGTGGCGCGATGCGGTGTTCTACCAGGTTTACGTCCGCTCCTTCGCCGACTCCAGCGGTGACGGGGTGGGGGATCTGGACGGTGTGCGCAGCCGGCTGGGTTACCTGGAACTGCTTGGCGTGGACGCACTGTGGATCACTCCCTTCTTCCGTTCCCCGATGGTCGACCACGGATATGACGTCAGCGATCCGCGTGACGTCGACCCGCTGTTCGGCGATCTGGACGCCTTCGATCGGCTGGTCACCGAAGCCCACGAGCACGGACTGCGGGTGACCATCGACCTGGTGCCCAACCACACCTCCCACCAGCACGAGTGGTTCAAGGCGGCCGTGGCTGCAGCACCGGGCAGTCCCGAGCGAGCCCGCTACATCTTCCGGGACGGCTCCGGCTTCGGTGGGTCACGGCCGCCGAACAACTGGACCAGTACCTTCGGCGGTCCGGCGTGGACCCAACTGCCGCCGGTCGGCAACGCGGCCGGGCAGTGGTACCTGCACCTGTTCGCGCCCGAGCAGCCCGATCTGAACTGGGAGAACCCGGAGGTAGCCGCCGACTTCGAGCTGACCCTGCGATTCTGGCTGGACCGAGGAGTGGACGGATTCCGCATCGACGTGGCGCACGGGATGGCCAAGCCAGCTGGACTGCCAGACATGTCCCAGCCCATCGGGGTCTGCCCGGGCTTGCTCGATGCCGACGTCGCCGATCCCCGCTTTGACGTCGACGGTGTGCACGACATCCACCGGATGATCCGCAAGGTGCTCGACGAGTACCAGGGGCGGGTAGTGATCGGCGAGATCTGGGTGGCCGACGACACCGCGTTCGCCCGTTACATCCGCCCCGACGAGCTGCACCTGGGATTCAACTTCCGGCTGCTGCAGGCGGATTTCGAAGCCGACAGCGTGCGCGAGGCCATCGAGCATTCACTGCTGGCTGTCCAGAACAGCCCGGCACCAGCCACCTGGACGATCTCGAACCACGACGCGGTCCGGCCGGTGACCCGCTACGGCGGTGGCGAGGTGGGCCTGCGGCGGGCGCGGGCGATGGCGTTGGTGCAACTCGCCCTGCCCGGACCGGCGTACCTGTACAACGGCGACGAGCTGGGCCTGCCGAACGTCGAACTGCCTGACTGGGCGCTGCAGGATCCGGTGTGGCAGCGCTCTGGACGCACCGAGCGCGGGCGCGACGGCTGCCGGGTGCCGCTGCCGTGGGAGGGCGATGCTCCGCCTTACGGGTTCACCTCCACCCCCGGCGCCTGGTTGCCGATGCCCAGCGGCTGGACCCATCTCACTGTGGCTGCCCAGTTGGAGGATCCCACCTCGACGCTGTCGCTGTACCGGCAGGCACTGCAACTGCGCCGAGAGAATCAGACGTTCGCCGGCACCGAGCTGCTGTGGTACGGCGCACCGCCCGGATGTTTCGCCTTCCTGCGCAAAGAGGGCGGAGTGGTCTGTGCTTTAAACGCCTCCGAGGTGCATGTCCCGCTCCCGAACGGGCAGCTACTGCTGGCCAGCGGGCCACTGTCGCCGGGCGCCGACGCACTCCCGCCTGACACCGCTGTCTGGTTCGTCGAGCCGTCGCCGTCCTAACCGTCACACAAGCAGCGGGAGCAAAGCGTGCCGACGGCGTAGCACCGCACCGAAGCGGGCATCCAGCCGCAGCCACGAGTCGGTGGCTGACACCCGGACGGTCTCAGCGGCGGCGTGGCCGCCCACGAATCCCATCCCGGACAGGGCGAACAGGCAGCGCAGCGGCACCTTCACGTCGAATCCGGCCCCACTGACCGTGAGCACTTTCTGGTCCAGCAGCGCAGCAGGCGGGGCGCCGCGCGGGCCGGGGTTGTCCCTGGCGA
>DASQVB010000451.1:0-2756 GCA_035640975.1 Pseudonocardiaceae bacterium | reverse complement strand
GGTTTTGCCACCATCACCGGCATGAGAATCTCCGGCCTGCTCAACCGGCCCGGCCATGAGCTGCCCGGCGTTAGTGGGTTGGCCAAGGTGGACCGTCGCGCCGACGCGTTGGTACGCCGCGTCGGTCCCGGTGACATCGCGGTGCTCGACCAGGTCGATCTGGACCGCAGAACCGCCGATGCGCTGGTGGCCGCTGGCGTCGCCGGGGTGGTCAATGCCGCACCGTCGATCTCCGGCCGATTCCCGAACCTGGGTCCGGAGATCCTGGTGGCGGCGGGCATCGTCCTCGTCGACGGGGTCGGTCCGGAGGTGATGCGGATCAAGGACGGCACCCGGTTGCGACTGCACGAGGGCGGAGTGTACGTCGGGGACACCGAGCGTGCCCGCGGCATCGAGCAGACCGCCAACTCGATCGCAGACCTGATGATCGAAGCCAAGTCCGGGCTGTCCGCCCAGCTGGAGGCGTTCTCCGCGAACACCATTGAGTTCCTCAGGCACGAGCGTGCTCTGATCATCGACCGGGTCGGCGTGCCCGACGTCGAGGTCTCGATTCACGGCAGGGACGTGCTGGTGGTAGCGGCGGGCTACGACCACACCGCCGACTTGGCCGCGCTCAAGCACTTCATCCACGAATACCACCCGGTGTTGATCGGCGTCGAAGCAGGTGCCGACGCACTGCATGCCGCCGGGTACCGGCCGCATCTCATCGTGGGCGACCCGCGCCAGGTCAAGACCAGCACGCTCAAGGCCGCCCAAGAGGTTGTGTTACCGGCCCAACCTGATGGCTTCGCCCCCGGGCTCGAGCGAATCCAGGACCTCGGGATCGGCGCGGTGACCTTCCCGGCAATGAGCAACCCGGAGGATCTCGCTCTGCTGCTGGCCGAGGCGCACGGTGCCACGCTCGTGATCACCGTCGGGTTCCAGGCCACCCTGCACGAGTTCCTCGACCGGGGGCGGTCGGGGTCCAATCCGTCCACCTTTCTCACCCGGCTGAGGCTGGGCAGCAAACTTGTCGACGGTCATGCTGTCGCCGCTTTGTACCGCAGCCGGGTGTCGGCCGGGGCGGTGCTGCTCATCGTGCTCGCCGCCTTTCTCGCAGTCGCTGCGGCGTTGCTGGTCTCCAACATCGGAGGCGCGTACAGCGTGCTGGTCAGCGATACCTGGAACGACGTCGTCTCTTGGGTCAAGGGGTTGGGATAGGCCGTGATCTCACTGCGGTATCACGTGATCTCCATCGCCGCCGTTTTTCTCGCCCTGGCCCTGGGGGTGGTGCTCGGGTCCACCGCGATCAGCGACCGGCTGCTGTCCGGGCTCAGCTCCAACCGCGATGAGTTGGGTCGCCAGGTCAGCGACCTGGAGGCGCAGAGCAATGCGCTGCGCGCCCGGTTGGCCGATGCCAACGTCTTCGGCGCCGCCGTCGGTCCTCGTGCGGTTGCCGGCACCTTGCGTGGTCGCACCGTCGTGCTTGTCACTACGGCGGACGCCGATCCGGCCGATCGGGATGCCGTGACCGTGCTACTGGGTAACGCCGGTGCCACCGTTACCGGTGAACTGCAGCTGACCGAGGCGTTCACTGACCCGGCACGCTCGGATCAGCTCAGCGAACTCACCACCCGGCTGCTGCCGGCCGGGCTGCGGCTGCCCACCGCGCCGGATGCCGGGACACTGTCCGGCGGGCTGCTCGGCTCACTACTACTGACCAACCCGCAGAACGGGAAAGCGCAGGCCACACCGGCTGAGGTCACTGCAGTCATCGCCGGGCTCGGTGACGGGGGTTTCGTCCGGGTCGGTCCGCAGCCTCAGCCGGCTCAGCTTGTGGTGGTGCTCACCGGGGGCGCGAGCCGCGGTGACGGTAGTGGTGACCGGGCCGGCATCCTGGCTCGCTTCGCGACCCAGCTGGACCGCTCCGGCGCGGGCGCGGTGCTTGCCGGCAGGCCTGGTTCGGGTGAGGGCAACGGTCCGATCGGCGTGGTACGAGCCGACACCGCGGCTACCTCGGTGCTGTCCACCGTTGACGACGTCAGCACGTCAGCTGGGCGGGTAGTGACGGTCCTCGCGCTGGCCGAGCAGGCGGAGGGTCGGGCCGGACGGTACGGTACCGGCGGCAACGCGCAGGCCGTGGTTCCCGCCATCCAGGGTTGATCGGCGCGTTCGCTGCGCGGAGCGGAGCGGACCTGTCAGGATGACCGTAAGGCGCAGTGTTACCGTGAGGCTCCGTGGTCGGTGGTATGCCGCCAGGTGGTCGGTGGCGTGCCACCAGCTACCGCATACCGGTCATCGATGGAAAGGGCCGGTCCGGACCACGGGAGACGGTCTTGGCGAAGCATGCCCGCCCAACCAGGTACCTGTTCGTCACCGGAGGCGTCGCCTCCTCGCTGGGCAAGGGGCTCACCGCGTCGAGCCTTGGCCAGCTGCTGACCGCTCGCGGCCTGCGGGTGACCATGCAGAAACTCGATCCCTATCTCAACGTCGATCCCGGGACGATGAACCCGTTCCAGCACGGTGAGGTGTTCGTCACCGAGGACGGTGCCGAAACCGACCTGGACATTGGGCACTACGAGCGGTTCCTGGACCGCGACCTCGGCTGCAATGCCAACGTCACGACGGGTCAGGTCTACTCGGCGGTGATCGCCAAGGAGCGCCGGGGGGAATACCTCGGCGACACCGTGCAGGTGATCCCGCACATCACTGACGAGATCAAGTCTCGGATCATGGCCATGTCCGAGCCCGGCGACGATGGCCGTCCACCGGATGTG
>DASQVB010000450.1:0-2262 GCA_035640975.1 Pseudonocardiaceae bacterium | reverse complement strand
GTGAGGTCGCGCCAGGGAAGCGAGTGCGGACTATGGGCTGGCTCGCTCGATCGTGGACGTGATGCGGCTGGGGCATAGGGTGGCCACCCGGTGGCGCTGCGGCGCTGGGTCGAACGGCACGAGGTTAATTTGGCGGAGTTGCTCTACTACGCGCACTCGCGACGTAGAGGGCCTGGTGCGCCAGGCCATCGAGGCGGTGCTGAGCTAATCTCGCGCAGCCCAACGCCACGACCGACGGCGAGTGTTCAGCAACCTGCACAACATGACCCGGCGCGAGGGACGCTCGACCGGCGAGCTGCGTACCTTCTATGTCTTGAACGTTTCTCCCGGCTCAGCGGCCTCCCTTGCGACCATGTCAGATCGCCGCGGACGGATATGAACCCACGCCGCTGAGCGATCGAGTCTAGTTGATGCAGGGCATTGAGGTAGCTATCGGCGCGCTGGCTGGTGTGGCGGGCGTGGCCGAGACGGGAGGGTTGAGGGGGTGGTCGCCGGGGTTGGTGAGCTGTGCCACGAACTGCTGGACCTGCGCGCGGTCGACGTGCACCGCTTCGCCGTCGGGGGTTGACAGGTTGGTGCGGCCGGTGGGGATAGTCTGGAACCGGACAGACTCCTCGCTCATTGCACGGGCCTGCTCGATGAGCCCGGTGAGGTCCCAGCCGGGGTCGATGACGACGTAGCGGGCAATCGCCTCGCGCATCGCGGCTAATGTGTTGGGGTTCGTCAGCACGCCACCGGAAATTAATCGGTCGGTCAGCCCGGACAGGTACGCCTGCTGGCGGGCGATGCGGTCCAGGTCGCCACGGGGCAGGCCATGGCGCTGCCGGACGAAGGCCAGCGCCGCGGCACCCGACACGGTCTGCGGACCGGCCGGAAAATCCGCACCCGAATAGCTGTCGTGGACCGGGGCGGTGAGGCAGACCGGGACACCACCGACCGCCTGGGTTATATCGTAGAACCCGGCCAGGTTGATCTCGGCGTAGTGGTCGAGGGTGACGCCGGTGAGCTGCTCCACGGTCTGCACGAGTTTCCGTGCACCGGCCTGGCGAGCCAGGCGTTCCAGCTCAGGTCCGTTGATGCCTTGCGCCGCGAGCGTCGGCTTCGCGTCGAGCATTCCGCGCCGGTAGGCAGAATTAATCTTGTGAGCACCGAAACCGGGCACGGTGACATAAGAGTCGCGGGGAATCGACACCGCGACGGTCGGCTGCGTCGGCTCGGCGGCGACGTGGACCAGGATGAGGGTGTCGGCATTGAGTTCGCCGCTGTTGCCGCCGGCGTGCAGCGCGGCGAGCACTTGCGGCGACAGCAGGTTGCCCTGGGCGTCGGTGCGGCTATCCAGCCCAACGAGCAACACATTCATGGGGCCGGCAGGACCTGCACGATAGGCGCGATCGGCATGTCCTGAGTGATCAAGCACCGCCGAGGTGGTGAGCGAGGCGTCGAACTGCCGCGAAAGCGTCCAGGCATAACCGGTCATGATCAGCGCCGCAGCGGAAGCGAGTACGACCCCCGTGCGCCCCACCAACCGCAGCCACCGCCGCAGCAAGCCGGCGCCTTTAGCGGGATGTCGCAACACCTGCCCACCTCTCCGTCGCCAGCTTCCCCCAGTGGGGTTACCCTGCTGCGGAGATGGCTACACTCAAGTGTCGGAGTCGCCGAGCAGATCGATACCTAGAGTAGAACAGCCGGTTGCGGTTGAACCTGTACTGCTGGCTAACGGCGCGGATGACGCGGTTGAGCACGTCGGCGCTTTTGAGCTTGCTGTGCCGCGCCAGGTCGGTGCCTACGGATCAGGCTGCTGTACCTGTGCGCGATCTCATGATTGGCCACCATCTGATGCAGAGATGGGCTAGAGGTCCAACCCCGCCGTCACTGCTCAGGAGTTAACTACGTCCACGCGATCAAACCCCTCATCGAGGGATGGTGGCACCAGGCGGTTTGAGTAGCGAGAACACCAATAATGGGAACGCGAGCGCGCCCTACTCGGCCGGCATTACGTGCCAGAACACTGCCACCGGCACGTCCAAGGTAGACGGCACGGACTTCGACGCTACGCACCCGGCGATCGCGATAAGTGGGACCTCGATCGTGCGGGAACCGGTGACCAAGAATCAGCGTGATCTTGATAGCTCGGCCTGACGGCAACGACCGGGTACGTGCCACCGCCCGAATGCCACAGAACTGCAACCATCGGTGGAACACCGGGCGAGTTGATTACGTCCCACCCGATGTTCCTCCTGGTCAGCCCTGCGGAAGCGGAGG
>DASQVB010000449.1:0-3938 GCA_035640975.1 Pseudonocardiaceae bacterium | reverse complement strand
CCAGTCGTGCTTGCTCTCCGCGCGGCAGGGGTAGCCGGACAAGCCACCCCGCTTGCGCAACCGGTCGAATCCCTCGGTCCGCCCAGTGAGGATCTTGTGCACGTACGCTTGGTGGCCGGTGTCGAAGAGCACCGGGTCGTGTGGAGAGTCGAACACCCGATGCACCGCGAGGGTGAGTTCCACCGCGCCGAGGTTGGAACCCAGATGCCCTCCGGTGCGGGACACCTTGTCGACCAGGAAGATGCGGATCTCGGAGGCCAACTGGGTCAGCGCTTCCGCATCGAGGTCCTTGACGTCCTGCGGGCTGCGCACCGACTGCAATAGCGTCACCGATTCCCCAATCTACGGACGGCCCAGTCTACGGAGAACACCTCAGCGGGCCAGCGCAGCCACGCATTCGACGTGATGAGTCATCGGGAACGCGTCCAGTGCACGAACCTCCAGCAGCCGGTAACCGCACTGCAGATAGGCGGCGATGTCGCGCGCCAGCGCCGCTGGGTCGCAGGCCACCTGCACGATGCGGGTGGGCCCGCGGTGGGCCACCGCTGCGGCCACCTCCCGGCCCGCCCCGCGCCGAGGCGGGTCGAGCACCACCACGTCCGGACGCCCAGGAAGGTGATCCAGCGCCCGCTCCACCCGGTTGGTGACGAAACGCACCTGCGCGAGGTCGGCCAGCGCCGCGGTGCCGTCGGCCACTGCGCGGCGAGAGGTTTCCACGACCGTCACCGAGCCGGTCGGCCCGACCTGACCGGCAAGAACCGAGGCGAACAGTCCTACCCCGCCATAGAGGTCCCACGCCGTGCCTCCCAGCGGGGCCAGCGCCCACTGGCCGACCAGTGCCGCCAGCGCATCGGCCGCAGCGGGATGTACCTGCCAGAAGCCATGCGCGGATAGCTCCCAGCGTCGACCAGCGGCATGCCGTGCAACGCGCCCGGTGCCGCGACGCTGGGTGGGCGGCCGACCGGGTCGCAACTCCGCTACATGCAGCTGCCCGGATTCGTCGGCGACTACCTCCAGCTCGCTACCCGGGTGCCAGCGACGAGACAACACTGGATCCAGGGAGCTGGGCACCGCCAGCGGGCAGGCCGGTACCGCCAGCACCGTATGGCTGCGATGCTCCCGGAAACCGGCTCGCCCGGCGCCGTCCACCGCGAGCCGGGTCCTGGTCCGCCAGCCCAGCGTGCCACCGGGCAGCTCCTGCACCGTCACCGCGACATCCAGTCCGGCGATCCGGCGCAGCTGCTCGGCCACCACGTGCCCTTTGAGCTGACGCTGCAGCTGTGGGTCGGCGTGTTGGAAATCGCAACCACCACAACCGCCGGGTCCCGAGGCCGGACACGGCGGCGGCACCCGGCCGGCCACCGGTTCGAGCACTGCCACCGCGTCAGCCCGGCAGAAGGATCCGCCACGGTCCTCGGTGATCACCGCGCGGACCCGCTCCCCCGGCAGCGCGTGCCGGACGAACACCACCCGACCCCCGTGGCGGGCCACGCAGAACCCACCATGGCCCACTGCTCCGACGGTGAGCTCCAGTTCAGTGAGCTCGAGTTCAGGGGGAATCACGGTTGGTCGACCTGCCGTGGCTGCGGCTTGGTTGCACCGTCAACTGGGACACCGCCGTCTGATACAACCTCAACTGGCGTGACGTTTCCTGAGGTGCCGGCAGGACCGGTGCCCAAGCCCCAGCGCACCGCTCCGGGAGCCAGCTGCTCACGCTGGACAACGCGGGCCGACGAGCGCAGCTGCCAGGGCACGCTGGTCACCATCACGCCGGGTTCGAACAGCAATCGGCCCTTGATCCGCAGCGCACTCTGGTTGTGCAGGATCTGCTCCCACCAGTGGCCCACAACGTATTCCGGGATGAACACCGTGACCACGCAGCGAGGGTTGTCCGAGCGGGCCCGCTTGACGTAGTCGATCACCGGCTTTGTGATCTCCCGGTAGGGAGACTCGATCACCTTGAGCGGAACCGGCAGCTCCCGCGCCTGCCACTCCGCGACCAGGTCTTGGGTGCTCGCGTCGTCGACGTTGACGGTGACCGCCTCGAGAATGTCAGGTCGGGTAGCGCGGGCGTAGGACAGCGCCCGCAGGGTCGGCAGGTGCACGGTGGACACCAGCACGATCGCGTGATTGCGTGAGGGCAGCACGGTGTCGGCCTCCTGCGGTACCAACTCGGCGACCACCCGGTCGTAGTGCCTTCGGATCGTCTTCATCAGCACGAAGATCACCACCATGGCCGCGATCGCGATCCAGGCACCTTCGGTGAACTTGGTGATCAGCACCACCACCAACACCGAGCCGGTCATCACGAAGCCGAAAGTGTTGATCGCTTGAGAGCGCCGCATCCGGCGGCGCACGGTAGGGTCGATCTCGCTTGCGAGCAGTCGGTTCCAGTGCCGGACCATCCCGCTCTGGCTCAGCGTGAAGGAGACGAAGACTCCCACGATGTAGAGCTGGATCAGCCGGGTGACCTCCGCGTCAAAGGCGAACACCAGGACGACAGCCGCGCCGGCCAGAAAGACAATGCCGTTGGAGAAGGCCAACCGGTCGCCTCGGGTGTGCAGCTGGCGAGGCAGGTAGCGATCCTGCGCCAGGATCGAACCGAGCACCGGGAACCCGTTGAACGCGGTGTTCGCTGCGAGCACGAGGATCAGTCCGGTCACCGCGAGCAGGAAGTAATACGCTGGCGAGAAGCCGGAGAAAACCGCGTCAGCGAGCTGCGCCACCAGGGTGTCCTGCTGGT
This sequence comes from Pseudonocardiaceae bacterium, assembly GCA_035640975.1. Classification (GTDB taxonomy): domain Bacteria; phylum Actinomycetota; class Actinomycetes; order Mycobacteriales; family Pseudonocardiaceae. The sequence continues at coordinate 1,195 of DASQVB010000449.1, read as the reverse complement.
AACCCTGCGGCGCCCCGATCAGCTGCTCCTCGGGGTGCTCGGCGACTTTGGCACCGGTGATGCCGGCGAGCATGAGCAGGCCCATGAACATGCTGATTGCAAGCACACCCATTAGCAGCAGGGTGGTTGCCGCGTTGCGGGACTTGGGCTTGCGAAACGCCGGTACCCCGTTGCTGATTGCCTCCACCCCGGTCAGCGCGGCTGAGCCCGAGGAGAAGGTCCGGAGCAGCAGGAAGGCGAACCCGAGCCCGGCTAGGTGCTCGCCCTGCTCGATCAGGCCGAAGTCGGCGCTCTCGGCGCGCAAGCTGTCCCCCAGCAGGAACGTTCGCACCATCCCGACCACGATCATGCCGAGCACGCCGACCACAAAGGCGTAGGTGGGGATGGCGAACAGCGTGCCGGATTCGCGCACTCCACGCAGGTTCATCGCGGTGAGCAGCACGATCGCGCCTACCGCGAACGCGACTTTGTGAGTAGTCACCAGGGGCACAGCAGCACCGATGTTTGCTGCAGCTGAAGAGATCGATACCGCTACCGTGAGGACATAGTCGACCAGCAGGGCACTGCCTACCACCAGACCCCAATTACGGCCGTGATTGACGGTTGCAACCTCATAGTCGCCGCCACCGGAGGGGTACGCGTGCACGTTCTGCCGGTACGAGGCGACCACGGCTATCATCACAATGGCGACTGCCAGCCCCACCCACGGGGCGTAGGCATATGCGGATAGACCCGCTACCGAGAGAACGAGCAGAATCTCTTCGGGGGCGTAGGCCACCGACGACATCGGGTCCGAGGCGAAGACTGGCAGCGCGATGCGCTTGGGCAACAGCGTTTGGCTCAACCGCTCGCTGCGGAACGGCTTGCCGACGAGGATCCGTTTAGCAGCCGTAGCGAGCTTCGACACACGGGAAGCCTACGGCTGCGCGGCGGCCCAGGGCTGCCCGGCAGCCCTCCAGCAGCGCCGCGGCGCCATCGGCGATACCGTTCCCTGGGCAACCGTCGACCCGGGAGTGACTGCGTGCACGTCGTGATCATGGGTTGTGGCCGGGTAGGTGCCGGTTTGGCCCTGGCACTGGAACGCCTTGACCACGACGTGGCGGTGATCGACCAGAATCTGCAGGCCTTTCGCCGGCTTGGGGCCGACTTCCACGGCCAGCAGGTTCGCGGCATCGGGTTCGACCGCCAGGTGCTC
>DASQVB010000448.1:0-13436 GCA_035640975.1 Pseudonocardiaceae bacterium | reverse complement strand
CCATGGTGATCGGCGGCTCGGTCACTACACGTTTGCCGGTGAGCAGCCACCGGGCGACGACCAGCTGCACTGCAGCACGCGACATAGCCTCGGCGCACTGCCGAGCACTCATCATCACGACGAAGGAGCGCAATGGCACAGGAAGTCAACCAGCCATCCTCGACAGGTCAACGCACCAAGACCACGGACGGCGACGGGCACGACACGAGGGGTGAGCCGGGACCACGGGGCGAGCAGGGCCTGCCGGGACAGCCGGGCGAGCCCGGCAAGCCAGGTGAGCCAGGGCCTCGGGGCGACAAGGGCCTGCCCGGCGAGCAGGGCCAGCCCGGTGAGCGCGGTGAACAAGGCCCCCGTGGCGAGCAAGGTCCGCGTGGCGAGCAAGGTGAGAAGGGGGAGCCCGGCGAGAAGGGCCCCCGCGGCGAGCCGGGTCCGGCCGGGCCGCCCGGACCGCAGGGGTTGCCGGGGCCACAGGGCCAGCAGGGCTGGGCCCCCGAGCCCAGTAATCAGTCACCGCAGGTAACGGGCTGGGTCAAGCCTGCGACGTCGACACCCGCGTCCGGCCTCGAATCCGGCCTTGCGATGATGTTCATCCCAGTCCAGATCTTCACGTCGGTGTTCGACAACATGGTCAAGCTTCAGCAAAAGACCTGGGCCAACATGGTCGGGGCCGCGAACAGCGGCGCCCGAGACGCAAACAGGTACTGATCGACTCAGCGTGCTCCGGCGGGGTGCTTTCCCCACGACACGGGAGGGCGCCCGCCAGCACGTTGAGGATGAAGATCAGGGAAAAGGGTGATATCAGCGCACAATCAGAGCACTGCGCAACCCAACCACCGGACCAGCGCCTCAGAGTCGACGGCAAGCATCCACCTCCACGTTGGCCAGGAAGCGGTGGGTCTTCACGGTAGCCGCCGGGAGCTGTGTTGTCCGTTCTCAGTAGCCTGGGGTGGTGAGCATTGTGACCCGACACAACATCAGCATCTCGGGGCAGCCGGGCGGGCAACCGATTTTGTTCGCGCACGGATTCGGCTGCGACCAGAACATGTGGCGCTACGTCGCGCCCCGGTTTGAAAACGAGTTCCGTGTGGTGCTATTCGACCACGTTGGAGCCGGAAACTCAGATCCGTCGGTGTATGACCCGCAGCGCTATTCGTCCCTGTCTGGCTACGCCGGGGACGTCGTCGCGATCTGCACAGAGCTCGGGCTGCGGGATGTGGTCTTCGTCGGACATTCCGTGTCGGCGATGATCGGTGTCCTCGCGGCGGCCGCCGCACCTGAACTGTTCGCCAAGTTGGTGCTGGTCAGCCCGTCACCGCGTTACCTCAACGATGACGATTACGTTGGCGGGTTCAGCGCGGACGACATTTATGACATGCTCGAGTCGCTGGAGAGCAACTACCTCGGATGGTCGAGCGCGATAGCTCCCGTGATCATGGGCCATGCGGACCGACCCGAGCTGGGGAAGGAGTTGACTGAGAGTTTTTGTCGGGCCGACCCGTCTATCGCGCGCCAGTTCGCCAGGGTCACGTTTCTTTCCGACAACCGTGAAGATCTGCCCGCCGTCGCAACGCCGACGCTCATCCTGCAATGCGCCAACGACGCCATCGCACCCGTCTCCGTCGGCGAGTTCGTCCGCGACAGGATGCCGAATGCATCGATGGTGCTGTTAAACACCACCGGGCACTGCCCTAATCTCTCCGCGCCGGAAGAGACGACCGCAGCGATCGATCAGTTCGTGCGTAGGTCGGCGCCCGCGCTGCGATGACCTCCAGCGGTGGCGAGGCGCTCGAGGCCTTCTACGAGGCGCTCCTCGATGATGATGCTGAACAGCTCTACGACCGGGCGCCGTGCGGCTACCTGTCCACCGCCCCGGACGGGACGATCATCAAGGTGAACCAGACGTTCCTGACGCTGACTGGCTACCGCCGAGGACAGCTGATCGGACGGGTGCGTTTCGCGCAGCTGCTATCCGCCGGTGGACGGATCTACCACGAGACCCACTACGCCCCGTTGCTCAGCATGCACGGCCAAGCGCACGAGATCGCGTTCGACATCATCCGCGCTGACGGATCGCGGTTGCCGATACTGGTCAACTCGGTTCTCGAGCGCGACCCGCACGGCGCACCGATGGTGATACGGACTGCAGTGTTCGACGCTAGGCTGCGCCGGGAATACGAACGCGAGTTGCTGCGCGCGAAGCAGCGGGCGGAGGACTCCGAGGCGCGCGCAACGGCCCTGGCACGGACGTTGCAGCAGACGCTGATCCCACCGACCCCCCCGGCCATCCCAAACCTCGACGTCGCGGCGGCATATCGGCCCGCGGGAGACGGCAGCGAGGTTGGAGGTGACTTCTACGATGTCTTCCAGATCGGCACCGGCGACTGGGTGGTGGCCATAGGTGACGTGTGCGGCAAGGGCGTCGATGCAGCGGTCGTGACCGCGCTCGCCCGCTACACGCTGCGCGCCACCACCGTGCAGCATGCCGAGCCCTCGAAGGCGCTCTGGACACTCAACGACGTGCTACGCCAACACAACATCGACCGATTCTGCACCGTCCTCCTGCTGCGACTGAGGCAGACTGACGGCGGGTGGACCGGCGTGATCAGCTGCGCGGGGCATCCACCTCCCCTCCTTCGACAGCCCAACGGGACGCTGCACGCAGTCGGGAAACCAGGATTGGTCCTAGGCGTTGTAGACGCGCCGCGTCTGCACGATGTGCAGATCAGCCTGCTGCCGGGTGACACGCTTTTGCTCTACACCGACGGCGTCACCGAGGCGCGCAGCGGAAAAGACTTCTATGGAGAGGAGAGGCTTGCCGCCGTCGCGGCGCGCTCCGTCGACTCGGCAGAAGGATTGACCAGCGCCGTCCTCAGCGAAGTACTGAAATTTCAGGCTGACCGGCCACGAGATGACATCGCCGTCGTTACCATCCGCGTCCCGGTGTGATGCCGTCGGGTCACAGTGCGTTGACGGGCTCGACTGCCTTAGTCACAGGTCGGCCGCCCTTGCCTCCTGGGCCGCAGGTCTTGTGTGCTCATCGAGCGGGCACCTCAGCGTGTTGAGCCAGCCGTACCTCCGGCAGGTCCCAAGTCGATGCTTGGCGCCAGTGCCGCTCCTCCACCACCCGGGTGTGGATGGTGACGCCACCTCGAACCCGTCCGCGCGCGATGTCAACGGTTGCTAGGCAGAACCGCACCCACATGTTCAGCTGTATCTCTTTGGCCAGTCGCAGGTGCGTATAGAGCAGATTGGCCATTGGACTACACAGTCGGTCCCATGCCTCGATCTCGAATTGCAGCGATCTACCTCGCGGCCGGGCTCGAAACTCGATTTGCCCTGCTTCCATGTGGTCATCCAGGGTGGACCGAAATGACGTCACGGTGCAGTCAACCACCCGGACTGGTCCATCCCAGGGGCCGGGCATCCGCACGACCACTGGGTCGCATGGCAGAAATTTGGCGAGGGCGCGAGTCGAGAAGGGTTGGGGCGCCCACGCGGCGATCTGAGCACCAAGGTCCACTTCGCGGTCGACCTCTCGGTGGTCCGCACTCCCCGCTGCCACAACCGGGCCGTAGGTGAGTGGCGGACGTTGGCACTCGTGCGATCCCCGCCCGGATCGTGCACGTCAGCACATGGTCGCGGCCACGTGCGCGCAGCCAGGTTTCATATACGCGCTCGAAGTGACTCTCGCCAACGTGGAAGAAATCACTGTGCCCGCTACGATGCAGATCAGATCCGAATCCAACTGTGGCGACACGCGCTCACGCCGATCTGGAGACGACAGCCACTTAGCGGAAGTAGCCCTCAAAGAGAATCCTACTGATATTGGTGGTGGTCTCCATGCCGACGCCGAAACCGTCCTCGATCACCTTTGTGTCGTTCATGATGGACACGGTGAAGCGCTCCTTCGGGCCGACGAAGCCCACCGAGTTCGTGATCCACGAGCCGTCGTCGTTGTCATCGGACCAGCCATTCTTGTTACCGGGCGACGCGGCATCGCCTGCGCCCCACACGCCCCATTGCTGGTTGGGATCGACGGTGCGCATCTCACGAACGATGTAATCGCGGTGAATGGCGGGGAGCTTGTTCGACACATAATTCATGAGCCGGTCAAGATCATTGGCCGTGGTCAAGATCCAGCCCCAGGTGTGCGGGTGCTCAGCGGTGAACTTCATGTCAGTCATCCCGTAGAACGGGAAGCGAGTCGCGTAGTCCTCAGCGCCATAGCGCTTCCACAGCGTGGTTGCCGCGTCATCGTCACTGCTATGCAGCATCTTTTGCATCAGGTCGCGGTCCTCGACGGTCAGCCTGATCGCACCCGAGTCGTTGCGCAGGAATAGATCCACCACCATGGCCAGTTTCGGGGTGGAGCAGGCCCAGATATGTGTCTTTGAATTCGCGTTGCGCCAGACCGCGCCGGTCTTCCGGTCGCGCACCACGATGCCGGCCACGCCAGGACGGCTCGCCGCGTAGGCCTGCGCCCTCGCGATACGACGCTGAAATCCCTTGTCAAAGGAAACCCCTCTACTGCTGTTGACCGCAAGTATCTGGGGAATCTTGTCTGAGGCGGCTTGGGCTGCCGGTACAGTCATGGTAACAGTTAAGGCCGTCGCGACAACGCTGGCGGCCAGACGCTTATGAACCATGTTCGTAATGCCTAACTCCAGGATGTGCCACGTCCGGAGAACTAGGTGGCGGCCCGGTGGTCGTCATGCTCCGTTGACCGTCTAATCATGACAGGTGGTATAAGACGGTCCGGTGATGCGTTCCAGCGTGTCGCGCAGGGCTCACAGAGGCACTGTTGCATCGGCGGATCACAGCGAGCGGGCAGGCTGAGCTGATGTGTCGTCGTCTTGCCGAGCGCTCGCGCCGAGGTCTGGCTTCGCCGGTCGTGGACGAGACGCAGGTAAAGACCGCCGGGCGGTGGGTGGATCTGTATCGGGCGATCGACCAGTATGCACACCCGACAAGGGTGGGCAGCCGTTGCAGGGATTGGCCGCTACCAAGCTCGTCGCTTGGACCGGTGATTAGGAGGGGTGATGGTCGTTGACGGCTACACTGGAATTAGTTCCAGGCACCGATGTCGAGGTGCGGGCCCTGGCAGACCGGCCTTTAGCGCTCGATACCGACATCGGACCGGCGGAACCAGTTCCTGATTGCTTTGGCTCAACAGCTGAGCATTCACACGAGGGCCTGGTGCGCCTCGGTCAGTAAGACCGGTGGTCACGGTCGAAGGCCGCTGGTAGTTCCACGAGAAGTTGGCCACGGGCTCGGAGAAGCTGCCGTGCATGGACAGTGCTGGTGGGCGCCCTGCAGTCGTCAGGTTCGGGCTCTGAGCCAGCCGCACTTCGGCTCTGCTGCAAACCATTCCGCATGCTCTGATGATCAGCACGGCTTGCTGGGTTGGCCCTGACGATGGATGAGGACGCTAGCAGACGGCGTCCCAACTCTCACGCCGGCAATTGAGACCTGACAGCAGAACGCCGATCACCCCGATGAGGGGAAGGGGCACCGTTTGTCCTGGGAGATGGCGGTAGCGGTGGGACTTGAAACCACGGAGGGCGTGGAAGGTGAATAAGCGGGAGGTAACGCGCAGCGACGTGAGTGGTGTGCTAGTCGGGTCCCAGATCGGCACCTCTCCCGTCGTTACCAGCAGAAGCTAACCAGGATCCGTCCGGGGCGACCGCCAACGCGAGCGTGGGTGTTGCAGCTCACCGTTGTAGGTATGTTGCGCGGAATTAGTGAGGTGGGTGGGCCGGGCGACAGGGCGAGGAGCTCAAGGCACAGGTCTCCCAGAAGGTCCGGGAGGTGCGTGTCCAGGCGATCGCGAAGGCCATCAGCTGACCGGTGCGGCGGCGCAAAAGGTCCAGCGAGTGGTCCAGGACAAGCCGGGTGCAGCAGTGGGCACGGCGCTGGCGGTGTTGGGATTGTTTGATCCTCAGACGCCGCCAACGCCGGACGGGAGAAGGCCCAACAGGTCCGCGGCCGGTCCAGGACAAGTGTGCTCGGTGGGATCCTCGCTGGTGCGGTGTTCAAGAAGGCGTGGGCGGTGGTCTTTGGTGAGGAGGTTCCGGAGGCCACCTCGCCGGAGTACAGCACTAAGGAGGTGCTGGTTGCCGCTGCGGTTCATGCGGGACGGCAGTGACCTGGCGGAATGTCACACTAGCCTAGCCGCAGGTGATCCGCTCGCACGGTCTGGAGCAGAAGGCCATGCACCGCTGAGCTGTGCGAGCGCGCGCTGGCCTGTGCGGGGACGTAAGAGTACGGTCAATTTGCCAGGGTATTGCACAGATGTTTCGCTCGATGAGGGGAGCCAAAGATGCCCGAAGGAACGAATCTAGGCGCGGGTAATGAAGAGCCGGACTCGGCCACGGATGAGACCCCCCAGAACGAGACAGGGGCGGGAGATGCAAAGAGGAAGAAGGAAGGTGCGCCTGATACCGAATCCGAAGCCGGAGTTGGATGAGCGGACTAAGTAAGATCAGCGCCAGACCATCACGGCCTAGTCATTGACTGCTCGTTACCCGCTCGCGTCGTGATCGTCGGGTTGCGATCAGGCGCTCTGCAGGGTGGTCCGCCTGCTCCGGGTTCGAGACGGTGGACCACCCCGGGGCCTTAGAACCTTTCCAGTGGTCCAACTGCTCGAATGGCTTTCCACGAGGAGTACATGGAGGGCAAGGGCTTGGTTCTCCTGTCTCCGGCACTGGCCGACGAGGTCAATCGCCGCGACGGTACATGTCGGTAGTGGCCGATCGCCAGGCCACCTCCTCACCCGATACAAGGTCGTTCTCGAGCTGTCGTGGGTGGGTCCAGTCCGCCGCAGGCGGTCGCGTAGCGACAGTTCTGTGGGGGGCTAGGGGTCCCCGCGCAGGTTCGGCCTGAACGCGCCGGTGCGACGGTAGAGATGATCTGGCCGGTGGGTGAGGGGGTTGCAGCCCAACGTTGAGTTAGAATTTCGAGGAAAGTCCGGCCATCTTCATGAGCTTTGCGCTGGAAGTGATCGATGGCCGCCGTCACTGGACAGGTCGCCAGGGCGAAAGGAACTGCTCGGAAAAAAATAAGGCCGCCAACTGACCGCCCCTGAACGAGAACATGTGGGCGGCGCGGCCCGTTGCATGAGGGGTTGTAGCAGTTCTCGGTGCCCCCTTCAGATGAGTGCCTGCCTACAGAGATGTCCAACACCGGCGTCGCGCGGGGACGTTGGGCGGTGGGTCGCCCGTGACTAACACCCCGAAGCACGACACCCACTGATTCGAGCGCCCGCTCTGGGGGTAATCAGTCCTGTGAGTCGAGGAAGGAGGCTGGACGGACATGGGTACCGCTGACAAGGCCAAGGGCAAGCTGAAAGAGGCGGTCGGGAGCGTCACCGGCAGCGATGACCTGCGCAAAGAAGGTCAGGCACAGCAGCACAAGGGACGCCTGGAGGAGAAGGCGGCCGAGGCACGCGCGACGGCCGAGAAGCACGAGCGCGAGGCTGAGGTCTTCGAGCACGAGGAGCGGAAACGCCAGGGCACCTGACGCGACGTCCGGACGGACCCCTGGCGTGAGTGCCAGGGGTCGTCTTCTCAGGGTGACGGTGCCGTCGTGACCAACGGCGACCTGGACCGAGCTCATCCGACCGACGCCCGAACCGCTGGGCACCGCAGCCGGTGACCACTGGGTTCCCAGTCCGCCGGTCCGGGGCGAGCACGGCCGACAGGCCGCGCGCAGCAAGCGGGACTGGCCCGGCGAGCAAATGAGGGACTGGCATAACCGGCCACATCCGTGCCCGCCGTAGGCGGTGTGCTTGCATCTCTATGTAGAGGCGTAACGCGTGGTGTAACAGCGACGACAACGCTGGCACCGGCACAGCATCGCGTCCATCCCAGTGCACGCAAACAGGTGCAACTGAGACCCTCGCCGCAGAACGCCGATCACTCCGTGGAGGAGGTACGGCATTTCGCTGCTAATTGGCGGTAGCGGTGGGAAATTGAACCCACAAGGGCGTGAACCGCTCACAGCGACTGCGAGTAGGCAGCCTCTGCGCATGCCTACACCGACTCCAGCACCTCCATCTGTTCACGCCCACGGCCGCGAGGGGTCGGCAGCGCGCGACCCGACGGTTTCCCGCCGTTACTCAGCCGATGCCCGAGATGCTGCGTGGGTACGGTTCGCGCTGTGCTGGACGTTGTAGTTGGCAGCAGTTCCGCAGTCGGCGGCTCCTGGAAGGCCTACGTGTCCGTCCGATCGCTTCTCATCACCGATGCCGCCCTGTCGTTCGACGAGCAGCAGGCGCACCGCCGACGCACCTACTCGATCCTCATGGTCGTCCACATTGTCGGCTTCGCTCTGTCTTATCCGCTGTTCCTATGGCAGCCGTGGGCGGGCGTCGTCGCCGTCGCGCTCACCGGTGTCCTGCCGTGGGCCGCGGTCCTACTGGCCAACGACCGGTGGATGGAGCCGCTGGCCACGGTACCCGGACAGGACCGTCGGCCTCGGACTTGTTACGACGGAAGACTGGAGTGCAAGAGATCCTCGCCGAGATCGAGACGCGCATCCGCGGCGGCGCACCAGGCGGCGGTTGAGCGCCTCGCGCTGTCTCCGCAGCGCGGGGTCGCCACCGCCATCCTCGGCAACGCTGTGTCACCGCCGTGTCAGCCCAGGACGCATACCCAGACAGGAATGTCGTCGCTGGCACCCCGGCTCGGATCGTTGGACGGTTCGCCACCAGACAGCGTGTCCCTTGCGCCCGCCGAGTCGTGCCGCTCACCAATCCGCCGATCGGCTAGCGAGACGGTGGTGACCGACGACGGCCTACCGCCGCCGGATGTACCAGTTCTGCGCGACCGTGAGCGCGCCTCTACCCGGACTTGGTCACTGCCGGAACCTCACGATGATGCGGTCGCTGATCGGTTGGTATCCGATTCGTGGTAGATCGCATTGGACGTGGGGTTGGCGAGGTCGGTGAACAGCACGACCTGTTGTGCACCGCAGCGAAGCGCGTCACTCGTGCAGGCAGCGGTGACTGCGGTGCCATAGTCACACCGACGGTTCTCCGGTGGTGTGTACACCGGAGCCACACGTGCCACACCCGCCGCGGTCGCGCGGCGCCCAGCCAGCGAGACGACCGTGCCGGTGGCGTTCTCCCACACCCACAGCAGTCCATTGTCGATTCGGTTTCGCACGTCCGCCTGGAGGTCAACGGTGGGGCCGCCGTGTCCGCGTGAAACGCCGTCAGGCAGCGCACCGCAATGTCAAAGTCCTCGCCACGCGCTGGGCGGGCCCGACCGGTGGGCAGTGGTGTCGGTGGACACAGCGCGGCCAGCGCATAAAGCCGTAAGTGCAGCGTCGTGGCCGCTCGCAGCGAAGTGCCCGCAATCCACGCCGCTGCGAAACGCTCGACGACGCCCGCCTCGCCGTGCACGCCGGACACGGATACCGCACGGGCGTGCAGCTCAGCTGCGAGCTCTTCTACTGAGCCGTCGGGCATGACCGCAAGAAGAAGCTCATAGGGCGCAGTCATGCTCACCGCCCCAGACACCCGCCCATCGTCGTACGAGCCGAAGAGCATCGCCTCCTCAGACCACCGGTGACCAGCACGCACCGTCTAGATCACGGTGAGGGCAATGGTGTTCTCCGCCGGACGCGCCGCCAGCAGCGGCCACACGCGCTCGGCGTACACCTCGACATCATCGGTGATCTCCCAGGGCTTGGCCCACCATGGCGGGGGCTGCGGCACCGCGTCGAGCACTTATCGCAGCACGGCCAACCCAGCTCGCCGAACGGTGCACTACCGGACACATGGTCGTAGACGACGCCGGAGAATGGCGGCTCAGCACAAAGTCCAAACGGTCGACCACGAGCTACACGATTCAAGCCATCCAGACGTGGCCATCATCCCGTGCTGTGGCCGCATACATACGTCCGCACATGCCGCTGTCAGCGCGGTTTCTCCCTCATCCTGTTCGGTCGTGCGACGCGGTGTGCGTATCCCGGCTGCCAGGAGCCCTTGATTTTGAGGACCGTGGGCATTTCACCGTGACTGCGGAGGTCGCGCATATTCGGTTAAGGTCACCCGGTGGTGTGCGATACCCCCCGACTATCCAGTCGAGTTGATCAACTCCGAAGAGAACCTTCTACTGCTGGTCTGCTCGTCTACTTGCGACGCTGCGGTGCTGGGTTGTGTTAGTTTGCTTGTGGAGATGGTGCGGCGCTGTTCAGGTAACGTGGATCGAAAAGAACAGCTCTGGCAACGGTGAGGTACACACCGTAGTGCTTTTCCACCAGAGCAGGGATGTCTTGTCCGGTGCGTTGCCAGATGTCGATGTTGCCTTCCATATCATCGGCACGGTTTTGCAGCAAGCCAGCCAGGGCAGGTGCGTGTGCACGGTGGGTACGGTCGCTGAGCGCGTGGGCTGCTGCTCTCAGCGTGTCAAAAACGGTCATGCCACCACCCCTGTCTCGGCTTCGCGGCGACTGTTCGCTCATGGGCGACACGCTGGTGTGCAGCTCCATGACGATCGGATTCGACGCTGGCCGTGTTGGACGGCCACAGTTGCTCACTGGGAAGCGGTTCCAACGTAGAACCTGACGGCCATGACGGTAGTCTCAATTTTGGTCACCGGAGGTCTGACCGCAACGGCCACAACCAATGGGTTACGCAGGTCACCTATCGCTGAGTACCGCAGGTGAGCATTAGCGCTGGTCAGCCTGTGAGCGCTGCACGGTCTTCAACCGGCCATGCAGGTTCGTTCGTCGCTCGCTCTAGTACGCCATGCTGCTCGCCGGAGAAGACGCAGAAATCACCGCGACGATACTCCAGGACGGCGCCTGTCCTAGGGGATCAGATCTAGGGCAGCCCATCGGCGGCAGTGGTGGCCACCTGCGGCGCCGCACGCACCGGGTGGACCGATTGGGTTGTGTCGATCTCGTATGCGGCCGCTTGGGCCTATCCAGCTTTCGCGGCACATTCCTTAGCACCCTGCCCACTCCTGCCCCGGCTCTCGTGTCTGTTTCGGGATGTGATAACAATGCGTTGGTGTGCACAACACCCTGATAATGAGATCGACGAAGGAGATTCCCACCCATGGCGCAGAAGACCATCGTCACGCTGGTCGACGATCTGACTGGCGAAGAGGCCGAGAACATCAGCACAGTCAAGTTCGCCCTCGATGGCATGACCTACGAGCTCGACCTGACTGACGAGAACAGCGCGAAGCTGCGCGACGCGCTTTCCCCGTATGCCAACGCAGGTCGTAAGATCGGCGGACGGCGCCGCAGTGGCCCCCGCCCAGGCCGAGCCGCCAAGAGCAACAGTAGCGCTGCCGGCTACAACCGCGAAACGCTGAAGGCGATCCGTGAATGGGCCAAAAAAAACGGTCACAGTGTCAGCGACCGCGGCCGACTATCCGCTGAGGTGTTACAGGCCTGGCAGACCGCTCAGGCGGGTATGTCCAAAGCCTAAACCCACGCCCACGATCAAGGGATAACTCCAGGATCGCTGACGCCGGCACCGCCCACAGCCCAGTGTCATCGACACCACCAAACCCCGTACTTCAGCGATCCGGGTCCTGGGCGGCCGGACCTCAGGCTACGGCCTTGTCATCGCGGGTGGCTACCAGGCCGACGGTCGCCGTGTACCAGTGAGGCGTCGCCTCAGACCGCCGAGGTAGGCGGCTGATCTGGGCTTTTCCGGGATCGGCTTGATTTGACCACGCACACGCAGGGACCTGCGGTCATGATCGGCAGACCGCCGCCACCCGCTGCGCCGAAGTCCGATCATGCGTGATGACCGGCCGTGCCACGCTGAAGTGGCGGGTCAGACAACGAGTTTGCAGATGTGGAGCGGGCGCCCCCAAGGTACGCCGCGGAAAAACTTGCCACAAATGTCAAGAAGCTGGAGACCGAAGATCGTTAAGCGGCGCGCTCTGCACGGTGGCACAGCGTCGGCGTTCAGCTCGCGAGAGATCGCCGACGCTGCGCCACCGTGTGGCATAAACCAATGCGCTCGACGACATCCGTGGGCAGCGTCCGCGACCGGCACTTCACTCGATGACCCTCCACCCACACTGCTGGGCAACGGCGGCAGCTCATGGATAAGACGACTCTTCAATGAAGACACATGCAACAGGTGATCCGCGTCAACGCGGGCGAAGCCTGCGGCAGAGTCGTTGACAGATCGATGCGAGGGTGGCGAGCAGGCCATGTCCTTCTAGAGCCCCGACTAGAGTCCCGAGTCTCGCGGCCGGATCGTGTCTCGGGTCGGCTTCTGGCGCACGTGATCATCGCAATGCACTCATCTGCCGATGAGCGGACGGTCTCCCTACGTCGGGACCCCGGGCTATGGCAGCGGCCAGAGGGGGGAGTGTGTGATACTCGCGGCCAGCGCCGATCGCCGTGTTCAGCCAGCGCCGGCAGCGCTCCCCACCAGCCCACACCGAGACGACCAACAAGGTGTTTGTCGATACTTGACTGGCCTGCCCTCCAGTGATCTGCCAGAGGCGGACCAGCATGACGATCGTGATTTCGGGGAGGTGATAGAGCACTCCCCAGCAACCGATCCCATATGATCGGTGTTGACCCTGCGGCATTGGCCGCAGCTTGCGACCGAGTGCTTGGTACTTGCAGCTTACGCCGATCATCACCACACATGTCCGCGCAAGACCATGGCCAGCCGGTCTCGCGGGGACTCGGTCATTGTGCAACCACTGGCTTTCAGCCTGGTGTGCTCACGTCGCCGTATGCTCGCAGCTTCTGTCGGTCGTTCCGATGGGTGGAGGGTCGACCGAAAGGACTACGAGCAGCAGTCTGCGCTGCTCTGTTCGTTGTTTGGGCTTGGCATTACAGTTCGGATGAGTCTCGTCCTGCTCGAGCGCTCCACGCCATGTAGGAAGCCGGAGGAGGCGTGGCCGCTGATGCGCATTGAGTTGGTTGGTCGTGAACGGGAGTTGGCCGCGCTCGTGGAGCACCCGAGTCGGCTCTTGCCGGAAATCCGCGTGTTGTGTTGTGCCGGGGTGAGCCGGGGATCGGCAAGACCCGGTTGGCAGAGGAGCTGACTGGGCTGGCGGCGGCGCGAGGGTTGCCCGTGGTGTGGGGGCCGGCGGTGGAGTCGAGTGGTGCGCCTCCGTATTGGTCGTGGCGGCAGGTGCTGCGCGCGATGTCCGCCGACATCGGCATCGTCAAGATCGCCGACGAGCATGGGCTGACGCCCGACCTTGTGCGGCTTGCACCCGACGTGTTCGGTGCTCCAGGCGGCGATGGGGGTGGCAACGGCTCGAGCGAGGACCGGTTTCGGCTGTTCGACGCGGTGGCCCGGCTGCTGAGTGAGATCACCGCCAGCGCCCCGTGGGTCATCGTTTTCGATGACGCGCACCGGGCAGATTATGGCTCGTTGCTGCTGCTGCACCACGTGGCGCGTACGTTGACTCGCCAGCGGCTGCTGGGGATGGTGAACCACC
>DASQVB010000447.1:0-3666 GCA_035640975.1 Pseudonocardiaceae bacterium | reverse complement strand
CGAAGTCAATGATGTTCACCCATTCGGAACGACTCGGATGCGTCCCATCCGCTGCCCGCGCAGCTGGGCGACCCAGGCTTTGCCTTGCTCCTCGCCCATGTACCGCTCGGCCGCCGCCGCGTATTCGGGAGCCACATCATCGAGCATGTCCACCTCCGCGTGGCCGCGGATGGACAGCGCACGGTAGGGAAACTCCTCGGTGTCGATGGTCACGGCTACCTGAGGCCGGCTGTGGTCGTGATGCAGTGAGGGCAGGGCACGGGGAGTACTTCATTAGGATTTCGCCGTGCCCGATCAGCGGGATGACAAGCGCGTCCGCCCCGGCCGGGGTCGGTGGAGGCCGAGATTCGGCAATCCAGCTCAGGTGATCGTGACGGCGTTCGCAGCAGCGGTGGCTGTCGGTACCGCGCTTCTGATGCTGCCGATTGCGCGGGAGGGGGCGGGGTCGGCTCCGTTGGTGACGGCGTTGTTCACCGCGACCAGCGCGGTGTGTGTGACCGGACTCATCGTGGTCGATACCCCGATGTACTGGTCGGGCTTCGGCCAGGTGGTCATCCTGGCGATGATCCAGGTGGGCGGTTTCGGCATCATGACTCTGGCCTCGCTGGTCGGGTTGTTGATCTCGCGGCGGTTAGGCCTGCGCTCGCGGTTGATCGCAGCTGCTGAAACGAAGCACGTCGGCCTGGGCGACGTTGGGAGAGTCGTCCGCGGGGTTATCAAGGTCAGCCTGCTGTTCGAGGCAGTCACCGCGATACTGCTGACAGCACGATTTGCCCTCGGCTACGACCAGGGACT
The DNA here is from genome assembly GCA_035640975.1 of Pseudonocardiaceae bacterium. Taxonomy (GTDB): domain Bacteria; phylum Actinomycetota; class Actinomycetes; order Mycobacteriales; family Pseudonocardiaceae. The sequence goes on along the minus strand of DASQVB010000447.1, from coordinate 2,871 downwards.
GGTGAGGGCCATCCAGCTGGGGGTGTTCCACGCCGTGTCGGCTTTCAACAACGCCGGCTTCGCCCTGTTCAGCGACAACCTGATCGGGTTCGCCACTGATCCGTGGATCTGCCTACCCATCGCCGCGGCGGTCATCCTCGGAGGCATCGGCTTCCCGGTGCTGTTCGAGCTGCGGCGGCAGCTGGTGCGGCCGCGCCAGTGGAGTCTGCACACGAAGCTGACCGTCGGCATGACGGTGGTGCTGCTGGTCTCCAGCACTGTGTTCCTGCTGCTGGCGGAGTGGGGGAACCCCGGGACCCTCGGCAAACTCGAGCCGAACGACCGATTCCTGTCCGCGTTCTTCAACGCCACCATGCTGCGTACCGCCGGCTTCAACAGCCTCGACCCGGGACAGCTCGAGTCCGGCACTCTCCTGGGCTCCGACGTGGTGATGTTCATCGGCGGCGGATCGGCCGGGACGGCAGGCGGGATAAAGGTCACCACGTTCGTGCTGCTGTTCTTCGTGATCTGGGCCGAAGTGCGCGGTGAACCGGACGTGACCGTCCTGGACCGCCGGATCGAGCCGCGGGTCTGGCGTCAAGCCCTCTCGGTGGCCCTGTTCTCAGTGGCCGCGGTGGTGATCGCCACCTTCGTGCTGGTGGAAATGACCAAGATGTCCTTCGACGCGGTGTTGTATGAGAGCGTGTCGGCGTTCGCCACCGTGGGGCTTTCAACCGGTATCACCCCGAGAGTGCCCCCCACTGGACAGGTGGTCTTGATCGCGCTGATGTTCCTCGGCCGGCTCGGCCCCATCAGCCTGGTGTCGGCGCTGGCCTTGCGCGAGCGGCACCGCCTTTTCCACATGCCCGAGGGCAGACCACTGATCGGCTAGGAGGCCACCGATATGGCTAGAGGTAACCGGCGGCTGGACGCCGTCGCCATCTTGGGCCTGGGCCGGTTTGGCACCTCGCTCGGACTGGAGCTGATGAAACAAGAGATCGAGGTGCTGGCTGTCGACTCCGACCAGCGGATTGTGGAATCGCTGGCTGGCCGTCTCACCCAGGTGGTGAGCGCCGACACGACGAGCGAGGAGGCGCTGCGGCAGCTGTCGGTGCACGAGTTCTACCGGGTCGTCATCGCGGTCGGGAACAACTTGGAAGCCAGCATCCTCACCGCCACCGTATGCCTGGGCTTCGAGACCCCCGAGATCTGGGCCAAAGCCATCAGTGAACCGCACGCCAAGATCCTCAGCCGGCTCGGAGTGCACCACATCGTCCGGCCCGAGCACGACATGGGCAAACGCGTAGCCCACCTCGTCGCTGGCCGAATGCTCGACTACATGGAGTTTGACGACGGCTACGCGTTGGTCAAGACGACCCCACCCGCCGCTATCCTCGGCCAACCGCTCCGCGAGACCGAAGTACGGAGGCGGTTCGGGGTCACGATCGTGGCCATCAAACGACCCGGCGAGGACTTCACCTACGCCACCCCCGAGACCGTGGTCAACCGAGGCGACGTCATCATCGTCTCCGGCAAGACCAACCAGGTCGAACACTTCAGCGACCAGGGCTGAAACTCGCCGCGTCTGCCGCGCCGCCTCGTCGCGAGCGGTTGTGCGGCGAGTACTGCGGGTGAATAGTTTCGATCATGAGTGAGGCGTTTGTCTTCGGCGCCATTGCCTCTAGCGCGCTGGTGCTAGGAGCTCTCGCTGGTGTCCGCGTCCGGTTTCCGAAGCGGGTGCTTGCTGCCATGCTCTCCTTCGCCGCTGGAGCGCTCATTACGGCTCTGACTTTCGAGATGTTCGAGGACTCCTACGAGCAGGGCGGTATCTGGCGGGCGGCGCTTGGCCTGGCGGTCGGGGCAATCGTGTTCACGGTGATCAGCCAGCGGCTGGACCGGTTGGCCGAGGGCCACCGCAAAGATGACCAGGGCAGCGAGAAGCTGGACACCGATGCGGCGGCAGTGGACGCCCCCGCATCCGCGGCCTCGGTCACCGGCGCCGCTGGGCTTGCCTTGTTGGCCGCGGCCACTCTCGACGGGATCCCGGAGAACCTCGTGCTCGGCGTCTCACTCGGCGAAGAGAGCGGCAGCCTCGCCCTGCTGGTGGCCATCTTCGTCGCCAACTTCCCCGAAGCCTTGGTCGGTAGCGCGTCGATGCGGGCTCAGGGCCGCTCGTCAGCCTTCATCCTGGGTACCTGGACCGTCTGCGCCGTCCTGCTGATCTTCGCCGTAGTTCTCGGCGCCGGCCCGTTGTCCAGCGCGACCCCCGAGACGCTTTCGCTGCCTCTGGCCTTCGCCGCAGGTGCTGTCCTCGCCGCCCTGGCGGACACGATCATGCCCGAGGCCTATGAGCAGGGGGGCCCCACCGTTGCGCTGAGTACGGCGGCCGGTTTCGTACTCTCCTTCGTCCTCTCGACCCTCTAACCGCCCCCTCGGCCCGATGTCCCGACGAACTGCTGCTGTGGTTGATCACCGACCAGGGACGACGTATGCGGCTGGCGGTTCCTGCTGGCATGCAACTCGACGTGGCCCGGCTCAACGCCATCAACGACCAACGCGTCACGGTGGACGTGCAAGTGGCTGAATGTACCAGCGGTTCAGGCACGACCATGGAGCGGAGTTGCGCACTGGTCCGAGTGATTCGAGACGCTCAGTTGCACTGAAGTGAGCGGAGGCGCGGCCCGCAGCGCAGCGAGGACACGCGCCGCCAGGCCGCCGGAGGCCCCCCTTATCGGCGGGTCGAGGTCTGCGGCACAGCTTCGTCGCGATCCTGGTGGCCGCCGGGTGCAACGTCCGCGAGGTCTCCGAGTGGGCCGGTCACAACAATGTCGCCTTCACCCTAACCCGCTACGGCGGGCTGTTCGAGGACGGCTCGGACGAGGCGGTGGACCG
>DASQVB010000446.1:0-14246 GCA_035640975.1 Pseudonocardiaceae bacterium | reverse complement strand
CCGTCAGCGCATCAACGGATGCACCTCAAGTCGAGGGTGTTCTCCTGGGGCGCGTTGTCCACGGACCTGTACGACCGGCGGGCTAGCGAGTACCGCCTCGGATGCGCTGTGCTTGGAGTTCCTACCACGGCCGTGCTGGATTCCTCCGTGCTCGACCGGGCCCCATTCGATGTCCGCGATCCCGTGCGGCTCGGATTCCTGTGGCGAACCGTGGCAGCGCGGGTCGCCCTGTCCACTGGCGCGCTGATCACTGTGTGCAGCGTCCACGGTCGTCCAGGAGCCAGCCCTCCCCCGCCCGAGTTGCAGCGAGCCTTCCACGCCGGGATCGCTGGATGGCTCGCCACCGTGCCCGGTCCGATCATCTTCGGCATGGACGCCGGTCCATCGGTACTCAACGGCGCGGACCCGCTGCTCGGCTCGGATCCGGTGCACGGCCTGCGTGAGGTCGTGCGCGTAAGTCATGACCGCTTGTGGGCCACCAGGGACCTGGAGGTACTCGACATCCAGTGCCTAGCGGATGAGGCCACAGCGGCAGGCAGCGACCACGCCGTGCTGCTTGCTGATCTGGCACTGCGTTCTTCCTGACGTGGCCGCGCGCTGATGTGGCCAGCCCTAGCGCTCGTTGACGCTTTGTTCGAGTTGGCCGATCCGCCGGTGTGCGGCGGCCAGCTGGTGTTCGAGGCTGACAATGCGAATGGCGGCGGCCAGGGGCATGTTCTGATCGAGCAGTTCGCGCACCCGCGTGGCGAGGGTGAGTTCGGCGCGGCTGTAGCGGCGTTGGCCCCCAGCGGAGCGATCCGGGGTCAAGAGCCCGGCTGCATCGAGGCTGCGGAGGAAGGCGGGTTGCACGCCGAGTAGATCCGCGGCTCGGCCCATGGTGTAGGCCGGGTAGTCGGCGTCGTCGAGTTTGTCGGTAATCACCTGGTCTCTCCGGGCGTGAAGAGGGTCCGGGCAGCCACAGCAAGAACGGCTGCCCGGACCCCAGCGTGTATGGCATCGCCCTGGTGATGCCGGCCAGGGCGGATGAACTCTCCTTAGCGACGGCAGCCCTCGCGGTACCGCAGCCCGGTACGGGAAGTCCCGGCGTTGGCGATCACGATGCGAGCACCGTCGCCGCTGATGTCACAGTCCGCGGCTATCACCTCCTCACGAAGGAACAACCTCTCACTGCTTGCATAGTAAACACTAGGGTGTCCAGCGCAAGTTGTCTACCCCTAAGCTCTGCAAGTTGGTGGCGCCGAGGCATCCGCCCACGCTGAGCACATCCCGACCCGACGAGCCAGCGGGGTGAGCGCCGACCGTGGTGGGGCCGCCCTCGTTGGTTTCCGATGGTTCTCGCTACAGGATGAGCGTACTGCCATCAAGAAAAATTCAGTCGCAGGAACAGCTTTACAACTGTGCTGGCCGCCAATAACATGGCTGTACCGCGACAGCGGTGCGTACCCTATCGCGTCGTGCCACTACCGGGAAGGAGAGATCCACGATGCTGATGCGTACCGACCCGTTTCGGGAACTTGATCGACTGACTCAACAGCTGTTCAACGCCCACGGCACCAGCTCGCGTCCGGCGATGATGCCGATGGACGCCTACCGCCAAGGGGAACAGTTCGTCGTGCACTTCGACCTGCCGGGAGCGGATCCCTCGTCAATCGACCTCGATGTTGAACGCAACGTGCTCTCCGTCAAGGCCGAGCGCACCCCCACCTACGGTGAGGATGTCGAGCTGCAGGTCGCCGAGCGGCCCCGCGGGGTGTTCTCCCGGCAGCTGTTTCTTGGCGACACCCTCGATACCGACCGCATCGAGGCCCATTACGACGCAGGAGTGCTTACCCTGCGCATCCCCATCGCCGAGAAGGCCAAGCCCCGCAAGATCGAGATCACCGGAGGCAACGGAACCAAGGAGATCAACGCCTGACCCTGGACCCACCACGGCCGGGCAGGCCAGTCCTGCTATCGCGGTGGGGATGTGCCACACAACGTGTGTGGCACATCCCCACCGTCCGAGAGCCAAGTGACCGCTCACGTCCCGGCCTCGTCGGCGCGCTTGGCTGTCAACCTTCCTCGTCGACCCGGCTCGCGGTGCGACCAGGCCACCTCCTGGCAACGGAGACGCACCATGTCGACATCCATCGATACGCAGCAACTGTCCACGCTGCTTCGCATCAGCAGCGAGCTGGACATCGTCGGCGACGTGACCGCCGCCGTCACCAGTCCCTCTGCCCTAGTGGCCTGGGCGTACGCCCTACCCGAGCCGACCATCTGTGCGTGGCGCGCTGAGGACTCCGGCAACCGCTACGTCCAGATCACCGCCGCCTGTCACCGCAGCCCGGTCCACGGCCGGGTCACCGCTGTGCTCACTGCTGACGAGTATTACCCGTTCTGGATCGCGCTCCTGCCCGATGGGGACCTGGCCGCCGGCGACGAGCGCATCATTCCACTGAGCACCCTGGCCGCCGCCTGGTCAACCACCGTGCCATAACCCAACGCCCCGCCGTCGCCCAGGACAGTCGCGATGCCACCTGAATATCAGGACCTCTATGCAATCTTGAACGTGGCCCCGGATGCCTCGCAGACGCAGATTGGTCGCGCCTACCGGCGCCTGATCCGCGCCCACCATCCCGACATACATCCCGATCGTGACTGCGCCGCGCTGGCTGCCGCTGTGGCGGCCTATGCCATCCTGCGCGATCCTGCTCGCCGAGCTGCCTACGACCAGGCCCGACGTCCCGCCCGCGACCAGCACCCCGCAGCGCCACCACCGGTATCATCGGCACCGCACCGGCCCCGCCCGGAACCCGATATCCGTGCCGGGCCAGTCCGCTGGCACCCCAAGTAGGCGATGCGAAGCTCGGCTGACTGGCGGCTAGCAGAGCCATTTACGACCGTCAAGCAAGCGGCCGTTCCGTGGGGGCGATAGGGGCCGGTAGTACGTCGCGGCCGGTGAGGTATCGGTCCACACCGGCGGCAGCAGAGCGGCCCTCAGCGATGGCCCACACGATCAGCGACTGACCGCGACCCATATCTCCGGCGACGAAGACCCCCGGCACGCTGGTCGTGTAACACAGGTCGCGAGCGACGTTGCCGCGGACGTCGTACTCGACGCCCAGTTCCTCCAGCAGCTTGCCCTTCTCCGGTCCGACGAATCCCATCGCCAGCAGTACCAGGTCGGCGGGCAGGTCCTGCTCGCTGTCTGGCACCGGCACGAACTTGCCGTCCTCGAAGACCACCTCGGCCAGCCGTAGCCCGCACAGTTGACCGTCGGCGTCGCCGAGGAATTGCTGGGTGCTCACCGAGAACAGCCGCTCGCCACCTTCCTCGTGGGCCGAGGAAACCCGGTAGACCATCGGGTAGGTCGGCCAAGGCTGGTGGAAAGGGCGGTGCTCCGGCGGGATCGGCATGATCTCCAGCTGGGTCACCGAGGCAGCGCCTTGACGATGTGCGGTGCCCAGGCAGTCGGCTCCGGTGTCACCCCCACCGATAATCACCACGTGCTTGCCCTCGGCGTGGATTGGTGACCGCGGGAGGTCGCCCTCCTGTACCCGATTGGACGGCGGCAGGTACTCCATCGCCTGGTAGATGCCGGTCAGCTCGCGGCCGGGCACCGGCAGGTCCCGCCATGCGGTAGCACCGCCTGCCAGCACCACAGCATCGAAACCCGCGCGCAGCTCCTTTGCCGTGACGTCCACTCCGACGTCGACACTGGGCCGGAACTCGGTGCCCTCGGCGCGCATCTGCGAAAGCCGCCGGTCCAACCGGTGCTTGGCCATCTTGAACTCGGGGATGCCATAGCGCAGCAGCCCACCGATCCGGTCCGCGCGCTCGTAGACCACCACGTCGTGTCCGACCCGGGTCAGCTGCTGGGCCGCAGCCAACCCAGCCGGGCCGGATCCGACCACGGCGACCTTCTTACCGGTGCGGACCTGCGGCGGTTGGGGGATCACCCAACCTTCGTCCCAAGCTCGGTCGATGATCTCGATCTCGACCTGCTTGATGGTCACCGCATCATCGTTGATGGCCAGTACGCAGGCCGCCTCGCAGGGCGCCGGGCACAGCGTCCCGGTGAACTCGGGGAAATTGTTGGTCGCGTGCAGCCGTTCGTTGGCGTCGGCCCAGTCCTGACGCCAGACCAGGTCGTTCCACTCCGGGATGAGGTTGCCCAGTGGGCAACCGAGATGGCAGAACGGGATCCCGCAGTTCATGCACCGGCCGGCCTGCGCCTCCAGCGCCTCACGGCTGAAGTCCTCGTAAACTTCGCGCCAGTCCCGTAACCGCAGCTCGACTGGGCGACGCGGCGGATTCTGCCGCCCGGTTGTGAGAAAGCCTTTCGGGTCAGCCATGGGCTGCCTCCATGATGGCCTCATTGATGTCGCGACCGTCACGCTGCGCCGCTGCCTGGGCGGCCAGCACCCGCTTGAAGTCCTTGGGCATGACCTTGCCGAACCGATCCACCGCGGTGTCCCAGTCGGCCAGCAGCGCATGTGCCACCGCCGACCCGGTCTCGGCGTGATGCCGCGCCACCGCTTCGGCCAGGAACGCGCGGTCCTCGTCGGTCAGCGAATCCAGGTCGACCATCTCCTGATTGACCCGATGGACAGCCAGGTCGAGCACATAGGCAATGCCACCGGACATACCAGCCGCGAAGTTGCGTCCCGTTGGTCCGAGCACCACCACCTGACCGCCGGTCATGTACTCACAGCCGTGATCGCCGACGCCCTCGACGACGGCCAGTGCACCGGAGTTGCGCACGCAGAAGCGCTCCCCGACCATCCCGCGCAGGAACATCTCCCCGGACGTCGCACCGTAAAGGATCACGTTGCCCGCGATGATCTGCTGCTCCGCGGTGAACTGCGCGTCAGGGTGCGGACGGACGGTGATCCGCCCACCGGACAGGCCCTTGCCGACGTAGTCGTTAGCGTCGCCGACCAGCCGCAGGGTGATCCCGTGCGGCAGGAACGCCCCGAACGACTGGCCGGCTGATCCGGTCAGCGTGATGTCGATGGTGTTGTCGGGCAGCCCGTTGCCGCCCCAGCGACGGGTCAGCTCGGAGCCGAGCATGGTGCCCACCGTGCGGTTGACGTTGCGCACGGGCAGGTCCAGGCGCACCGGTTTCCCACCGGCCAGTGCTCCCTCGGCCAGTGCGATGAGGGTGTTGTCCAGCGCCTTTTCCAGTCCGTGGTCCTGCTCCACCACCTTGTGCCGGGGAGCGCCACCGATGTCCGGATCGATGTGCAGGATCGGTGACAGGTCCAACCCGGCGGCCTTCCAGTGGTCGATGGCCGGACGGGTGTCCAGCATCTCGGTGCGCCCGATCGCCTCTTCCAGGCTGCGGAATCCGAGCGCCGCCAGGTGCTCGCGGACTTCCTGGGCGACGAATTCGAAGAAGTTGACCACGTACTCGGCCTTGCCGGTGAACTTCGCGCGTAGCACCGGGTTCTGGGTGGCCACCCCCACCGGGCAGGTGTCCAGGTGGCAGACCCGCATCATGATGCAGCCCGAGACCACCAGCGGTGCGGTGGCGAAGCCGTACTCCTCAGCACCCAGCAGGGCGGCGATCATGACGTCGCGGCCGGTCTTGAGCTGGCCGTCGGTCTGCACGACGATCCGGTCCCGCAGCTTGTTGGCGATCAGCGTCTGCTGGGTCTCGGCCAGGCCCAGCTCCCAGGGCGTGCCGGCATGCTTGATCGACGACAGCGGCGAGGCCCCGGTGCCGCCGTCGTGACCGGAAATGAGGACCACGTCGGAGTACGCCTTGGCGACTCCGGCGGCCACCGTGCCCACCCCGACCTCGGACACCAGCTTGACGTGCACGCGGGCCCGCGGGTTGGCGTTCTTGAGATCGTGGATCAGCTGCTTGATGTCCTCGATGGAGTAGATGTCGTGGTGCGGCGGCGGCGAGATCAGCCCGACGCCAGGCGTGGAGTACCGGGTCTTGGCGATCCACGGATACACCTTGGTACCGGGCAGCTGCCCCCCCTCGCCGGGCTTGGCGCCTTGGGAGATCTTGATCTGCAGGTCATCGGCGTTGACCAGGTACTCGCTGGTCACGCCGAACCGCCCGGACGCCACCTGCTTGATCGCCGAGCGGCGCAGGTCCCCGTTGGGGTCACGGGTGTAGCGGTCGGCGTCCTCGCCACCCTCTCCGGTGTTGGACTTTCCACCCAGCCGATTCATCGCGATGGCCAGCGTCTCGTGCATCTCCTTGGAAATGGATCCATAGGAGATGGCGCCGGTCGCGAACCGCTTGACGATGGACGTCACCGCCTCGACTTCTTCAATCGGCACCGGCGGACGCAGGTCCTCGCGGAAGGCAAACAACCCGCGCAGCGTCATCAGGCGCAGCGACTGGTCGTCGACGAGCCGGGTGTACTCCTTGAAGACGTCGTAGCGGCCGGCTCTGGTGGAGTGCTGCAATTTGAACACCGTCTGTGGGCTGAACACGTGCGGCTCGCCCTCGCGGCGCCACTGGTAGTCGCCGCCGATCGCGAGCTCCCGGTGCGGAGCATGCACCCCGTCGGAGGGGAAGGCGCGGCCGTGCCACCTTGCGACTTCTTCGGCCAGCGTGTCGAACCCGACCCCGCCGAGCCGGGAGGTGGTGCCGGTGAAGCAGGAGTCGATGACCTCCGGTCCCAGCCCAATCGCCTCGAAGATCTGCGCGCCGGCGTAGGAGGCGACAGTGGACACACCCATCTTGGACATCGTCTTGCGGACGCCCTTGCCCAGCGCCTTGATCAGATTGCGGGTAGCGGTCTTGCCGTCGACGCCGTTGAGCAGGCCCCGCTCAGCGAGGTCCTCCACGGTGGCCATGGCCAGGTAAGGATTGACCGCTGCTGCGCCGTAGCCGATCAGCAGCGCGATGTGGTGCACCTCGCGAGCGTCCGCGGCCTCGACGATCAAGCCGACCTGGGTGCGAGTCTTCTCCCGCACCAGGTGGTGATGCACCGCGCCGGTGAGCAGCAGCGACGGGATCGATGCGTGCTCGGCGTCGATGCCCCGACCGGAGAGCACGATCAGCCGCGCACCGCCGGCTACCGCGGTGGAGACCTCGGCGCGGATCTCGTCGAGCCGGCCGACCAGTGCAGGGCCGCCACCGTGCACGTCGTAGAGGCCCTTCACCGTATAAGTCTGGTATTCCGGCTGGTTCCCGTCATCGTTGACGTGGACGATCTTGGCGAGCTCATCGTTGTCCAGCACCGGAAACGGCAGCACGATCCGCCGGCAGGAGTCATTGCCGGCCGCCAGCAGGTTGGGCTGGGCACCGAGCTGCGCCTGCAGCGAGGTCACCAGCTCCTCCCGGATGGCGTCCAGCGGTGGGTTGGTGACCTGGGCGAACAGTTGAGTGAAGTAGTCGAACAACGGCCGGGAGCGCTGCGAGAACGGGGCCAGCGGAGCGTCATTGCCCATCGACCCGATCGGCTCGACGCCGGTGAGGGCCATCGGTGCCAGCAGTATTCCGAGCTCTTCCTGGGTGTATCCCATTGTCTGCTGGCGGCGCACCAGCGAGGCGTGGGTGTGCACCTCGCGGTCGCGTTCGGGCAGATCCTCCAGCCGGGTCAGACCCTGGGCGACCCATTCGGCGTAGGGGTGCTCGGCGGCGAGCTGGCCCTTGATCTCGTCATCGCTGACGATCCGGCCGGTCGCGGTATCAGCGAGGAACATCCGGCCCGGCTCCAGGCGGCCCTTGCGCACCACCGTGGCGGGGTCGATGTCCAGCACGCCGACCTCGCTGGCCAGCACCACCAAGCCGTCCTCGGTGACCCAGTACCGGGCCGGGCGCAAGCCGTTGCGATCCAGCACGGCACCGATCACGGTTCCGTCGGTGAACGCGACCAACGCGGGGCCGTCCCAGGGCTCCATCAGCGTGGAATGGAACTCATAGAACGCTCGGCGAGCGGGGTCCATCTCGTCGTGGTTCTCCCACGCCTCCGGGATCATCATCAGCACCGCGTGCGGCATCGAGCGACCGCCCAGGTGCAGCAGTTCCAGGACCTCGTCGAAGGAGGCCGAGTCGCTGGCTTCCGGGGTGACGATCGGGTAAAGACGATCCAGATCACCGGGGATGAGGTCGGTAGCGAGCTGGCTTTCCCGCGCATGCATCCAGTTCCGGTTACCACGCAGGGTGTTGATCTCGCCGTTGTGCGCCACGAAGCGGTACGGGTGGGCCAACGGCCAGGACGGGAAGGTGTTGGTGGAGAACCGCGAGTGCACCAGCGCCAGCGAGCTGGTGACCCGCTCGTCGGACAGGTCCGGGTAGAAGCTCACCAGCTGTTCCTCGGTGAGCATTCCCTTGTAGACGATCGTGCGCCCGGACAGGCTCGCGAAGTAGACGTCGACGTCGCGCTCAGCGCGCTTGCGCACGCAGTACGCGCGGCGTTCCAGGTCTAACCCGGTCAGGGGCTTACCGCCGTCCTGGGCGGCCGCCAGGAACAATTGCCGGAAGGCAGGCATTGCCGAGCGGGCGGTGGGGCCGACTCCCTCGGGGTCGACCGGCAACTCCCGCCAGCCCAATACCCGCATGCCTTCCTCTGCGGCGATTTCTTCGATGGCCGCGATCACGTCGGCGTCGTCTGCCGGCAGGAAGGCGGTGCCCACCGCATACCCGTCCGGCTCGGGCAGCTGGAAGTCGACGACGTCGCGGAAGAAGGCATCCGGGACCTGGAACAGGATGCCGGCACCGTCACCGGTGTCGGGCTCTCCGCCGCGGGCACCCCGATGTTCAAGGTTGCGCAACGCAGTGAGAGCCTTGCTGACAATGCCATGATCGCGGCGCCCGGCGAGGTCGGCCACAAACGCCACCCCGCAGGCGTCGTGCTCGTAGCCGGGGTCATACAGACCTGCGGCCCGACGTCGGCTGTATCGGAGGCTCGATCCTTCACGCAGGCTGTTAGCGGTCACGAGGACCTCCCCGTCGTCTCGATTTCAGCTGCTACACGCATCGGGACGACATGGACCCATCTGCGGCTACCCCGCAGGTTACCTCAGCGGGGTATGGAGCCGTTATCTCTTCTTGACCAGCGATCCGTAACCGGTCGGCGGACGTGTGACGGCCATCGCCATGGGCGGTGCACAATCACCCCGATCGGGACGGCCGCAACGGCGGCGCTACCAAGAAAGGATGCGTGGTTCGGATTGGAAGACCCCCGGTTTGGAGGTCCTCGGTTTGGACCTCACAGCGTTGGCCTGCGTGAGGAGATCCGAGACGTGCTGCGACGCTTCCCCCGGCGCGGGGTGAGGCGCTGGGGAGCCAGGCGGGTCGCCGTGGCGATCACCGTCGTCACCGACCGAAGTGGTCCGGGAGTGCTCCTCACCCGGCGCACCGGCGCACTACGCGTGCACCCAGGGCAGTACGCGTTGCCGGGCGGACGCACCGAATCCGGCGAGTCGGTACCCGACGCGGCCCGCCGCGAGCTCGCCGAGGACCTAGGGATGCAACTACCGGCAAAGTCGGTGCTCGGTCTGCTGGATGACTACGAGGCCCGCTCCGGGTTCGTGATCACACCGGTGGTGATCTGGGCCGGAGAGCACCCCCAGGTAACACCCCAAGAGGACCGAGCCTGCCCTGTCCCGTTCACCGACCTCGATGTCGAGCCGGTGTTCGTGGCCATCCCCGGGTCCGACCGTCCGGTGATCCGCCTGCCGCTGCACGGAGAGTGGTTGCACGCACCAACCGCGGCGGTGCTTTACCAGTTCCGCGAGGTGGTCATGTACCGACGACGCACTCGAGTCGCCCACCTAGACGAGCCCGTCTTCGCCTGGCGCTAGCGTGCGTGGTGTGCGACTGGCGACGTGGAACGTGAACTCGGTGCGCTCGCGACTGCCGCGACTGCTGCCCTGGCTGGATGCGCGCGCGCCCGACGTGCTGTGCCTGCAGGAGACCAAGCTGCCCAACGATGCCTTCGACGAGCTGATCCGGCCCGCGCTGAGCGAGCGCGGGTACGCCGTCGCGCACCACGGCGAGGGACGGTGGAACGGGGTGGCGATCGCCTCCCGGGTTGGTTTGGACGACGTGGTCACTGGCCTGCTCGACGAACCGGCCAACCCGGTAGGACAGGGTTCAGACCCCGAAGCACGGGCAGTGTCCGCCAGCTGCGCAGGACTGCGGGTCAGCTCGGTGTACGTGCCCAACGGCCGAACTCCCGGCGACCCGCACTACCGCTACAAACTCGACTGGCTGGCCGCGCTGCGGGCTACCGTGACCGCTGGGAATCCTGGGATGGCGGTGATCTGTGGCGACATGAACGTCGCGCCAGCTGACGAGGACGTGTACGACCCGGCCGCCTACACCCTGTCCACCCACGTCACACCCCCGGAACGGGAGGCGCTGCACGCCCTCGGGTTACACGATGTGGTGCGGGAACGCTGGCCCGGGCAGCAGATCTTCACCTACTGGGATTACCGGGCCGGCATGTTCCATCAGGACCGGGGAATGCGGATCGATCTCGTGCTCGCCGGCGCAGACGTGGCAGCGCGGACGTGCGCTGCATGGGTGGACCGCCAGGCCCGCAAGGGCAGCGCCCCCAGCGACCATGCGCCGGTGATCGTGGACCTCGACGACGCGCCGGACGGAGACTGCGGCCCCGTCGTGCCGCCCCCGTCAGCACGGCGCTGACCGGGTCGTGGCGGAGTTGAACGGCGTTGCAGCCGACCTCGACCAGGTTCAGGCCCTGGCTTTGACCAACTACGGTCACTTCACCTCGATGAGAGTCGAAAATCAACGGGTACGCGGTCTCTCACTTCACCTAGAGCGTTTGATGCGTGACTGCCGCCGCCTATTTGATGCCGACCTCGACGCCGACTGGATCCGCCACCTCATTCGGCACGCGCTGGCTGACGGCAGCCGGCCGGTGAGGGTCCGGGTGACCGTGTTCGATCCCGCCCTGGAACTCGGGCATCTTGGTGCAGACTCGCAACCGCGAATCCTGATCACAACTCGCCCAGCCGCGGGCACTCCACTTCGCGCGTTGAGCCTGCAGTCGGCGATCTATTGCCGCGATATGCCTGACGTCAAACACGTCGGTCTGTTCGGTTCCCTTCAACGCAGGCGTATCGCGCAGCGCAATCGCTTTGACGACGCGCTGTTCGTCGGTGCCGACGCCACCATCGCTGAAGCGGCCACGTCGAACGTCGGATTCATCGACGGCGACCGGATCGTCTGGCCCCAGGCGAACTGCCTTCCCGGCGTGACCATGAGGCTGATCAGCCAGGCTCGGGACGAGGATGCCACGACGGTACGAATCACTCTTGAGCAATTGGCCGACGTGGATGCCGTGTTCGTCACCAACGCTGCAGTCGGCATCCGCCCCGTCAGCACCATTGACGATATCCACTGGCCGGATGAGCATCTTGTCGTGGGACTGCTACGCAAAGAGTATGCAGGCCTTCCCGCTGAGCTGCTCTAGCCAGTATGGTTGGGCCAGTAAATAAGTTATCTACACGACCCCTGGCGAGGCTGCTTGTAGAAATCAACTGGCGTGACCCGAACTCAACTGCAGAGCTATACCGGGCCGATCGAACAGCCCTGCAGTTGAGCTCGGGGGGAGAGGGGCCAGGTGCTGATCTGCTGATGCAGCACAATCCTTATTCGATAGGCGTCTCCCCGTTGGTCTCGGCGAAGACACGGCTGCCGAGGAAGTCCTCTGGGATCAGCGTGATGAGTTCGGCCTTGCCGACAGAGTGATCGGTTGCCATCAGCCGACTTGCTTGCCGCAGCCGGGCTCGTTCGATCGCATTGCGGACGCTGCGAGCGTTGGCGAATCGAGGTTGGTCTTTGCGGCGCTGCAGGTATTCCCGGAGGGTCTTTTCAGCCTCTGGATTGAGGCAGTAACCCTCCGCCCGGACCATGAGCTTGCTGATGTCTTCCAACTCGTCGAGCGTGTAGTTGGGGAAATCGATGTGGTGCGCGATCCGCGAACTCATCCCGGGGTTGGCGGCGAAGAAGGCGTCCATCCGATCCTTGTAGCCGGCGAGGATTACTACGAGGTCCTCCCGCTGGTTTTCCATCACCTGCAGCAGTATCTCGATGGACTCCTGCCCGTAATCACGCTCATTGTCCTCGCGGTACAGGTAGTAGGCCTCGTCGATGAACAACACGCCGCCCATCGCCCGCTTGAGAACCTCCTTGGTCTTGGGCGCGGTGTGCCCGACGTACTGGCCGACCAGATCATCGCGGGTTACCGAGACCAGATGCCCCCGGCGCAGGTAGCCCAGCCGGTACAGCATGTCGGCCATCCGCATTGCCACGGTAGTTTTGCCGGTGCCCGGGCTGCCGGTGAAGTTCATGTGCAGGTTCGGTCTAGACGTGGACACGCCGAACCGGGCGCGGGCCCGGTCGACCAGCAGCAGCGCGGCGATCTCGCGGATCCTGCCCTTGACCGGGGCCAGACCGACCAGATCGTTATCCAGGGCATTGAAGACCTCATCGATACCGGTCTCCGCGCGATCCTTGGCGAGATCGACCTCGGCATCCGGCGGTAGCGTCTGTTCTTCGTCGCCGTTCTCTTCGGGTTCCCCCCGCCCGGCCGCATTGCGGCCGGGCGAGGACATACCGAAACCCATGCGAGAAGCGGGTATCCCGCTCCCGGGTAACCGGTCGGGGGGTGTCATTGCTGCCCGTTGTACCGCTGGCCGTGCGGCTTGTCGGCGGCGTAGGGGTGCAGGGTGTAACGGATGACACGGTCATTCGACTCCGTGCGCTCCAGCCGGAAGCCAGGCTCGTCAGACGGCCGCTGCACGATGAAGGACAGCGCGATGGTCTGCTTGCCGTAATTCGGGTTGTAGGCGTTGAGCCTGATGTAGTGCTCAGGCTTTGCCTTGCGGCACTCGTTCACCTCACCGAGCACCCCGGCGGCGTCGGAGAGGTCGAACATCGGCAGCCCCCACATCTCCCAGTAGGTGTTGCGGGGGTGCGGGTCGTCGGTGAACTCCACCGAGCAGGGCCAGCCGTTGTCCAGTGCGTACTGGATCTGCTTGGTGATCTCTTCGTCGGTGAGCTCGGGCAGGAAGGAGAAGGTTCCCTGAGTGATATGCATCGTCGGCACTCCAATCAGCTTGAGGTCGGCGTCTCGACGACGTCAGGCATGTCGGTCGACTCGTAGTTGAACGAGATGTCACCCCACGTCGACAGGGCGATGTCCAGCTCACGGCTCTTCTTGGCAGCCGCCTTCAGGATGTCCTGCGCCTCCTTGCGGTAGTCCCGGCCTTCATTCCGAGCCTTGATGATCGCCTCCAGCGCGACCCGGTTCGCGGTGGCACCCGCGGCGATACCCATCGGGTGGCCGATCGTGCCGCCACCGAATTGCAGCACCACGTCCTCGCCGAGGTAGTGCAGCAGGTCACCCATCTGCGCGGCGTGGATCCCCCCCGAGGCCACCGGCATGACACCAGGCATCGAGCCCCAGTCCTGATCGAAGAACAGGCCCTTGACGGGGTTAGCCTTGAGGTTGCCCAGCCGGAGGGTGTCGTAGTAGCCGGCGATGGCGTTCGGATCACCTTCCAGCTTGCCGACCACGGTGCCGGAATGGATGTGGTCAACACCGGCCAGCCGCATCCACTTGGCAAGCACCCGGAAGTTGACCCCGTGGTTCTTCTGCCGGGCGTAGGTGGCATACCCGGCGCGGTGCAGGTGCAGGATGCACCCGTTGGCCCGGGCCCACTTCGCCATGGACTGGATCGCGGTGAAGCCGATGGTGAGGTCGATCATGATGATGACAGTGCCGAGCTCCTTGGCGAAGGCCGCCCGCTCGTACATGTCCTCCATCGTTGCCGCGGTGACGTTGAGGTAGTGGCCCTTGACCTCGCCGGTGGCCGCTGAGGCGCGGTTGACGCCTTCCATGGCGTACAGGTACCGGTCGCGCCAGCGCATGAAGGGCTGGGAGTTGATGTTCTCGTCGTCCTTGGTGAAGTCCAGGCCGCCGCGCAGCGCCTCGTACACGACGCGGCCGTAGTTGCGCGCGGACAGGCCGAGCTTGGGCTTGGTGGTGGCACCGAGCAGCGGCCTACCGAATTTGTCGAGGTATTCCCGCTCCATGATGATCCCGTGGGCGGGGCCTTGGAAGGTCTTGATGTAATGCAGCGGGATGTGCATGTCCTCCAGGCGTAGCGCCTTGAGTGCCTTGAACCCGAACACGTTTCCGATGATCGACGAGGTGAGGTTGGCGATCGACCCCTCCTCGAACAAGTCGATGTGGTAGGCGATGTAGGCGATGTACTGGTTCTCAACACCCTGGACAGCGTCCACCCGGTAGCACTTC
>DASQVB010000445.1:0-5974 GCA_035640975.1 Pseudonocardiaceae bacterium | reverse complement strand
GCATCGTGACCGCCGACGTACTTCCTCCCGCGGAGGCGGCATCGTGACCGCCGACGTACTTCCTCCCGCGGAGGCGGCATCGTGACTGCCGTGGAGAACGCCGTCGCACTGGTGCTCGCGCTGCTGCTGATCGGATACCTGAGCTACGCGCTGGTTCGACCGGAGAGATTCTGACATGTCCGACACTGCCGCCGGTCTGCTACAGGTCGCCCTCCTCCTCACCGTTCTCATAGCGGTCTACAAGCCGCTGGGCGACTATATGGCCAGGATGTACACCGCGAAGACCCACTTGCGCGCCGAGCGGGTGATCTACCGGCTGGTCCGGGTCCACCCCGACGTCGATCAGCGCTGGACCACCTACGCCGTGGGCGTACTGGGTCTCTCTGCCGTCTCGATCGTGTTTCTCTACCTGCTGCAGCGGCTGCAGAGCTGGCTGCCGCTCAGCCTCGCGCGGGGTGCGGTGGAGTCCGGTATCGCGTTCAACACTGCGGTGTCGTTCGTCACCAACACGAACTGGCAGTCCTATGTGCCCGAGTCGGTGATGGGCCACCTGGTGCAACTGGCCGGGCTCACCGTGCAGAACTTCGTCTCCGCCGCGGTGGGCATGGCGGTGGCCGTCGCCCTGATCCGCGGGTTCGTGCGCAGCCGCACCGATCGGCTGGGCAACTTCTGGGTCGACCTCACCCGCGGCGTGGTCCGGATCCTGCTGCCGCTCTCCGTACTCGGGGCGATCGTGCTGATCATTGGTGGGGTGACGATGAGCCTGCGCGCCGGGGTGGCCGTCACCGGGCTGGACGGCAGCTCGAGCACCATCGCGCTGGCCCCGACCGCGAGCCAGGAAGCGATCAAGGAACTGGGCACCAACGGCGGTGGGATCTTCAATGCCAACTCCGCACACCCGTTCGAGAACCCGAACTCCTGGACGAACCTGTTCGAGATCTT
The DNA here is from genome assembly GCA_035640975.1 of Pseudonocardiaceae bacterium. GTDB lineage: Bacteria > Actinomycetota > Actinomycetes > Mycobacteriales > Pseudonocardiaceae. The sequence continues at coordinate 5,032 of DASQVB010000445.1, read as the reverse complement.
TCTCCTGCTGATCATCCCGGTCTGCTTGACCCGCACGTTTGGCCGGATGGTCGGCAACGTCCGGCAAGGCTACGTGCTCATCGCCGTGATGGGGCTGATCTGGACCGCGATGCTATCCGCCGTCTGGTGGGCCGAGACGCACCCGAACGGTCTCGCCACGTTGGCCGCCGGGGCCGCGATGGAAGGCAAGGAGGTCCGCTTCGGCATCCCGTCCAGCGTGCTGTTCGCCATCTCCACCACCGGGACCTCGACTGGGGCGGTGAATTCGATGCACGACAGCTACACCGGCCTGGGCGGCGGGATGAGCCTGCTCAACATGCTCTTCGGCGAGGTCGCGCCGGGCGGGGTGGGCACTGGACTGTACGGCCTGCTGGTGATCGCCGTGATCGCGGTGTTCCTAGCCGGGCTGATGGTCGGTCGTACCCCCGAGTACCTGGGCAAGAAGCTCGGGCGGCGGGAGGTCACCGCCGCCGCGATCTCGATCCTGGCGATGCCTGCCGTGGTGCTGCTCGGAGCCGGTGCGGCGCTGGCGCTGCCCTCCACCCTGGACGCGCTGAACAACTCCGGGGCACACGGCCTGTCCGAGGTGCTCTACGCCTACGCCTCGGCGGGCAACAACAACGGCAGCGCGTTCGCCGGTATCACGGTGACCTCCGGCTTCTTCCAGTCCACCCTGGCGATGGCGATGGCCTTCGGCCGGTTCGTTCCGGTCCTCGCGGTGCTCTGCCTGGCCGGGTCGCTGGCCCAGCAGAAGCCGGTCCCGGTCACCGCCGGCACCCTGCCGACCACCGGTGCGCTGTTCGTCACGCTGGTCACCGCCACCGTCATCCTCATCGCCGCACTGACCTTCTTCCCGGCGCTGGCGCTTGGTCCCTTCGCGGAGGCACTGGCATGACCCTCATCAAGGAACGCCAGCCCACCGGCGCGGAGAAGCGCTCGGCACGAAGGGGGGTGGCCGCCGGCTCTTTCAGCCCCGGGCAGTTGATGTCCTCGCTGCCCGATGCGCTGCGCAAGCTCGACCCGCGCCACCAGCTGCGCAACCCGGTGATGTTCGTGGTGTGGGTCGGATCGGTACTGGTGACCATGCTCGCCGCGGTGCGCCCCGGAGTGTTCGCGATCGGGGTGGCGGCCTGGCTGTGGTTCACCGTGCTGTTCGCCAACCTCGCCGAGTCGGTTGCCGAGGGCCGCGGCCGGGCGCAGGCCGACACGCTGCGCCGCACCAGGAAGGAGACCGTGGCCCGGCGCCTCACCCCCGGAGGTGACGAGGAGCGGGTACCGGGCGCAGAGCTGCGGCTGGGCGACCACGTCGTGGTCGAAGCGGGCGAGGTGATTCCCGGCGACGGAGACATCGTCGAGGGCATCGCGACCGTCGACGAGTCGGCGATCACCGGCGAGTCCGCCCCGGTGATCCGGGAATCCGGTGGGGACTTCTCCTCGGTGACCGGCGGGACCACAGTGCTGTCCGATCGGATCATCGTCAAGATCACCTCCAAGCCGGGGGAGTCCTTCGTTGACCGGATGATCGCGCTCGTGGAGGGGGCGCAGCGGCGCAAGACGCCCAACGAGATCGCCCTGACCATCCTGCTGTCCACGTTGACGATCATCTTCCTGCTCACTCTGATTGCCCTGCAGCCGATGGCCGGCTACTCCGGGCAGCTGCAGGACGTCATCGTGCTGGTGGCGCTGCTGGTCTGCCTGATCCCAACGACCATCGGGGCGTTGCTGTCGGCCATCGGTATCGCCGGGATGGACCGCCTGGTCCAGCGCAATGTGCTGGCCACCTCAGGTCGCGCGGTGGAGGCCGCCGGGGACGTGAGCACGCTGCTGCTGGACAAGACCGGCACCATCACCTTCGGCAACCGGCAGGCCACCGAGCTGATCCCGGTCGGGGGTGTGTCGCTGGTCCAGCTGGGGGCCGCGGCGCGGCTGTCCAGTCTCGCCGACGGCACTCCGGAGGGTCGCAGCATCATCGAGCTGACCGTGGCCGAGCACCACCTGCCCACAGCGCCCGAGGTCGAGCGGGCCGCGGAATTCGTCCCGTTCAGCGCGCAGACTCGGATGTCCGGTATCGACATCGGCGCGGACCGGCGCGAGACCTGCTTGCAGCGAGACCTGCTTGCAGGGTCGAGCCATCAAGACAGTCGAGCCATCAGGTCAGTTCGCAAAGGTGCGGCCAGCGCCGTCGCGGCCTGGGTGCGCTCGCACGGTGGCACGGTGCCCGCCGAGGTGGAGGGGATCACCGGGGAGGTCTCTCGGCAGGGAGCCACCCCGTTGGTCTGTGCCGAGGTGGTGGCCGGCCGGGCCCGGATGCTTGGCGTGATCCGGCTGTCCGACGTGGTCAAGCCCGGCATGATCGAGCGGTTCGGCGAGCTGCGGGCGATGGGTATCAAGACCGTCATGATCACCGGAGACAACCCGCTGACCGCGCGGGCCATCGCGACGCAGGCGGGGATGGACGACTTCCTCGCCGAGGCCACCCCCGAGGACAAGATGGCGTTGATCCGGCGCGAGCAGGAGGGTGGCCGGCTGGTCGCCATGACCGGCGACGGCACCAACGACGCACCGGCGCTGGCTCAGGCCGACGTCGGGATGACGATGAACACCGGGACGGCCGCGGCCAAGGAGGCCGGCAACATGGTCGACCTGGACTCCAACCCGACCAAACTCATCGATGTGGTGCAGATCGGCAAGCAGCTGCTCATCACCCGCGGCGCGCTGACCACCTTCTCCATCGCCAACGATCTGGCGAAGTACTTCGCGATCATTCCCGCGATGTTCGCCGGGATCTACCCACAGCTGGACCGGCTCAACGTGATGCAGCTCGCCAGCCCGCATTCGGCGATCCTGTCCGCGGTGATCTTCAACGCGCTGATCATCATCGCGCTGATCCCGCTGGCGCTGCGTGGAGTGCGCTACCGGCCGTCATCAGCGGTGTCGCTGCTGCGCCGCAACCTGCTGATCTACGGCATCGGGGGCATCATCACCCCGTTCGTCGGGATCTTCCTGATCGATCTGCTCGTCCGTCTCTTCCCGGGGATCTGATGCTGACCACGTTGATCCGCCAGTCCGCAGCGGGCCTGCGAGTGTTGCTGGTGATGACCGTCCTGCTCGGCCTGGCATACCCGTTCGCAATCTACGGGCTGTCTCGGCTTCCCGGCCTGCACGCCAAGGCCGAGGGGTCGCTAGTCGTCGTTGACGGCCAGGTGGTCGGCTCCGAGCTGATCGGTATCGATCCGATGGCCTCCGGTAGTCAGGATCCGTATTTCCATACCCGGCCATCGGCCTCTTCAGACGGAGTGCTGGGCCCGGGCGATCCGGCGGTCTCTGGCGGGTCGAACCTGGCCGGTGACGCGCCTGGCCTGCTCGATGCCGTGACCCAGCGGCGCGGACTGATCGCCGCACGGGAGGGTGTCGCGCCCGCAGACGTCCCCCCGGACGCGGTGACGGCTCCGGCGTCCGGGGTGGATCCCCACATCAGTCCGGCGTACGCGCAGCTGCAGGAGGCCCGGATAGCCCGGGTCATCGGGTTGTCCGCGGACGAGGTGCGGGCACTGGTCGCCGAGCACACCACCGCGCGTGGCTTGGGTTTCCTCGGCGACCCCGCGGTGAACGTGCTGCAGCTGAACCTGGCTGTGCAGCGTGCCCGCGCAGGCTGACCCTCAATCAGACGATACTGAGGGCGTGGCAGAGGACGGCTCGACTCGCCGCGGTGAGCTGCGGGTGTACCTCGGTGCCGCGCCCGGTGTCGGTAAGACCTTCGCCATGCTGGGTGAAGGTCACCGACGGGCGAGCCGCGGCACCGATGTCGTTGTCGGCCTGGTGGAGACCCACGGTCGGGAGAAGATCGCCACGCTGCTGGACGCCCTGGAGATAGTGCCCCGGCACACCGTCGTCCACCGCGGCATTGAGCTGTCTGAGATGGACCTCGACGCGGTGCTCGCCCGACGACCGCAGGTCGTCCTGGTGGACGAGCTGGCGCACACCAACGCGCCCGGTTCACGCAACATCAAGCGCTGGCAGGACATCGAGGAGCTGCTCGAGGCGGGTATCACCGTGCTGTCCACCGTCAACGTGCAGCACCTGGAGTCGCTCAATGACGTGGTCGAGCGGATCACCGGCATCGCGCAGCGGGAGACGGTGCCCGACGAGGTGGTGCGCCGCGCCGAACAGGTCGAATTGGTCGACATCACTCCGGAGGCGCTGCGCCGGCGGATGGCGCACGGCAACATCTACCCGGCCAACCGGATCGACGCCGCGCTGTCCAACTACTTCCGGCCGGGCAACCTCACCGCGCTGCGCGAGCTCGCATTGTTGTGGGTGGCTGACCAGGTCGATGTCGCGCTGAAGCGCTACCGCGCCGAGCAGCACATCACCGAAACCTGGGAAGCTCGTGAGCGGGTGGTGGTTGCGGTCACCGGCGGACCGGAGTCCGAAACGCTGATCCGGCGGGCGGCCCGGATCGCGGCCCGCACGGGCGGCGGTGAGGTGCTGGTATTGCACATCCTGCGCGGGGACGGTCTGGCCGGAGCGCCACCGGCGGCACTGGCGAGCGTCCGCAAGCTCGCCACCGACGTCGGGGCCACGTTCCACACCGTGGTCGGTGACGACGTCCCCAGCACGCTCCTTGAGTTCGCCGCCGGGGTGAACGCTACCCAGCTGGTACTGGGTACCTCGCGTCGATCCCGGCTGGCCCGGCTGTTCGACGAGGGCATCGGCGCGGCCGTGGTGCAGGACTCCGGACCGATTGACGTGCACCTGGTCACCCACGACGAGGCGGGTGGTGGGCTGCGGTTACCCCCGCTGCACGGTGCAATCTCGCAGACCCGCAAGATCACCGGCTGGGCGATGGCATTGCTGCTACCCGGGCTGGCGACTGCGCTGGGCATGGTTGGGCGTGAGCTGTTCGACCTGTCCACCAACGTGGTGCTCTTCTTCCTGGCCATTGTCGGGGTTGCGCTGATTGGCGGGCTCGGGCCGGCGCTGGCTGCCGCAGCGATGTCCGGGCTGCTGCTCAACTACTTCTTCACCCCGC
>DASQVB010000444.1:0-9432 GCA_035640975.1 Pseudonocardiaceae bacterium | reverse complement strand
GGTGGTTTCGTCTCCCGAGGCCGCCCCTATGCGCTGGGCCTGTTTCGCTCGGTGGCGCTGGTCGTGTGTTTGATGCGCAAGAACCTGACCCAGCAGTTCGCCGGTGCGATCTTCGGTGTCAGCCAGGCCACCGTGAACCGGCGATGGGACCTGCTGCGCCCGCTGATCGCCCAGGTGCTCACCGAGTTCGTACCCGACCCGGGTGAGGTGCTGGGAGCGGGAACCGTGCTGGTGGACGGCACGATCTGCCCTATTTGGGATGCGGGTCCTGGCCGAGATCAAGAACCGGGGCACCTGCGACTGCCTGATCACCGTGTGCGACGGACTGAAGGGCTTACCCGAGGCGATCGCGGCCATCTGGCCCCAGACGATCGTGCAAACATGTATCGTGCATTTATTGCGCAACTCGTTCAAGTACGCCTCGAAGAAGGATTGGGCGGCGATCGCCCGCGACCTCAAACCCGTCTATACCGCCGTCTCGGAGTCCGCCGCGCTGGATGCCTTCGCAGAGTTCAGTGAGAAATGGGAGAAGAAGTACCCCGCGATCATCCGGCTCTGGACTAACGCGTGGGCGGAGTTCGTGCCCTTCCTGCAATTCGATCGGGAATCCGCACGATCATTTGTACCACCAACGCGATCGAGAGCATCAACGCCCGCATCCGGCGCGCGGTCAACGCCCGCGGACACTTCCCGACCGAGGCGGCCGCACTGAAGTGCGTTTACCTCGCGATCATGAGTTTGAACCCCACCGGCAAGGGCCAGCAACGCTGGTCCTACCGCTGGAAAGCCGCCCTCAACGCCTTCGAGATCACCTTCGACGGACGCCTGTCCGCCGGACGTAAGTAACACCCACAAGATCCAGTTACACCGTTAGATTGACAAACCCCGCCGCTGGACACGGTGAGCGTGGCGCTGGGCGAGCTGGCCAGTAAGACGCGCGAGGGGTTGCTTGCCCTGGCGGTGGGCACCGGTCTGCACGTGATGGCCGCGATCATGGAGGAAGATGTGATCGCGGCGTGCGGGCCGAAGGGTCGTCACGATGCGGATAAGTCGCGGTGCGGCACGGTCATGGCGCGCTCAACGTGTTGGACCGGCCAGTGATCGGCTGCTGCCAACTACATCATGCCGATCTCCGGATTATGCCGAGGGAGCAGAGGGTCGGCGTCGTTTACCTGTTCGGCAGGGTGGTGGAGGACGACCGGGTCGGCATAATCCGGGCTGCGCGAGGCGAAAACATTTCCGTCAGATGGCGATCTCGAAGGACGCGGTGGAACGGACCACGGGACCATTGAGGGCCAACTACCCATCTACCTGCAACGCTTTCCTCGCCCGCGAGGTGCGGAACCTAGCCCCGCGGCATCCCCTACCACCCGCTGGAGGCCTGTGTTGCGTCCCGACCACCTGCCGATCGTCCCAGGGAGTCGGAGATTATGCCGACGTCGCTACCATCGGCACTGTCATCAACGCGTCTAGTTCCGACATCGGCATAATCCGGAGGTCGGCATAATGCAGCTTATGCCGATGTCCGCATAAACTACACAAGATCTGCACGTGCAGGACTGGTTGCCGGAGAAGCTGCGCTCGGTGGTGGCCAGCCGGATGCGGCGGGCCTACCACGCCGACTCCGCAGTGTCCGCCGAAGCTGAGCTGTGCGCGCCGGCCGCCGAGTTCGACCGCACCCACCCCGGCGCCGCGACAAACCTGCGTGAGGGCATGGCCAAGCCCCTGACCGTGCTCCGACTCGGCATCCGCACACGCTCGCCCGCACGCTCCGCTCGACCAACGCCATCGAGTCGACGATCTCGCTGTCGTGATCACGCCAGCAACGTCAAGTGCTGGCGCGACGGGCAGATGGCGCTGCGCTGGTGCGCCGCCGTGACGAAGGTGGGCGAGGGTCTTGGGCTGTCGTCGATGCGGGAGCGGGTGCATCCTGCTATCAGTGTCTCGCAGCACGATCAACCAGCTGGACAAGCCACGCTCGAGCGTGGCGCTGTCGTCACGCGAGCTGGAGGTACTGCACCTCATCGCACAAGCCTTGAGCAACGCTCAGATCGGCAGGCAGCTAGTCATCACCGAAGGCACGGTCAAGCGGCATCTGACAAACATTTACGCCAAACTTGGTGCGGTCTCACGGGTCGATGCGATCAGGAAGGCGACCGCCGCCCGTCTGATCCCGGCATCGACTCCTGAGCAGGACTCGGCTGAGGGCTGCCCGGCCTTAACCGGCGTTGGAGGCCGCAGCTCGACGACGACCGTGAGTCCGTCTCATGGTCATGCTGACGGTAGCGTCTGCTGCCGTGCACGCCACCGCAACGACCGTGCCGGACGTCGGGACGCTGCTCGCGGCGGCGGTACACGCCCTCGGGGGCAGCGAGCGGCCTGGCCAGGTGTTAATGGCCGACGCGGTCGACCGGGCGATCCGCACCGGGGAGCACCTCGCGGTGCAGGCCGGCACCGGGACCGGCAAGTCGCTGGCCTACCTGATCCCGGCGATCCGGCACGCCGTCACCGCCGGTACCACCGTGATCGTGTCGACCGCGACCATCGCGCTGCAGCGCCAACTCGTGGATCGCGATCTGCCACGGCTGGCCGGCGCGCTGGAGCCGCTGCTGGGCAGCGTCCCGAGCTTCGCGATCCTCAAGGGGCGGCGCAACTACCTGTGCCTGCACCGGCTGCACACCGGACCGTCCGACGAGGGCGAGGACTTGTTCGAAGCCGCTTCGGTGGCGTCCCCGACATCGATGCTGGGCCGCCAGATCGCCCGGTTGCATGAATGGTCCGCGCAGACCAGCACCGGTGACCGCGACGAGCTGGTGCCCGGCGTGACCGATCGGGCCTGGCGCCAGGTGTCGGTGAGCGCCCGGGAATGCCTGGGTCTGTGCCGCTGCCCGGTCGGCATGGATTGCTTCGCCGAACAGGCCCGGGCTCACGCCGGGCGTGCTGACGTCGTGGTCACCAACCATGCACTGCTCGCGATCGACGCGATGGGCGACCACCAGGTGCTTCCCGAGCACGCTGTGGTGGTGGTCGACGAGGCCCACGACCTGGTCGATCGGGTCACCAGCGCGGCCACCGAGGAGCTGACCGCGGCCATGGTGGAGGCCGCGTCGCGACGCTGCGGGCGGCTGATCGACCAGCAGATCGCCGACGAGCTGGCCGCGACCGGTGATGGGCTCGCGCTGGTGCTCGGCGACGCGCCGGTACAGCGTTGGGACACCCTCGCTGAGATGGCGGTCGGTGCGCTGACCGCAGTGCGCGACGCCGCTCACCGGTGCATCACCGCACTGAGCAGCAGCGAACGCCGCGAGGAGCCCAACACCGCCGCTCAGCGCCGGCTGGCGCAGGCCGCACTGGACCAGGTGCATTCGGCTGCGGGCCGGGTGCTCGCCGCTTTCCCGGACGCCGCGTCTGCTAATCCGGAAGCGGACCGGCGCGACGTGGTTTGGCTGGCTGAGGAGACCGTGCGCGGGCGGGTGCTCAGGGTGGCCCCGCTGTCCGTCGCCGGGCTGCTGCGGCAGCGGCTGTTCGCCGAGCGCACGGTGATCCTTACCTCGGCCACCCTCACCCTCGGTGGGACGTTCGACGCGCTCGCCGCGCAGTGGGGCCTGCCTGCGCAGCGGCCTTCCGCAGCATCCGCAACAACAATGGCTACCGAGCGGCCACCACCCGCTAATAGCGACGACGGCGTGGCCTGGGCCGGCATTGATGCGGGCTCCCCGTTCGTGCACCACCGCGCCGGGATCCTCTATATCGCCGCGCACCTGCCTGCACCCGGCCGCGACGGGCTGGCTGCGGCCTACCTCGATGAACTGCACGCACTGGTCACCGCGGCAGGTGGGCGCACCCTGGGCCTGTTCTCCTCGATGCGGGCCGCCAAGCAGGCCGCTGAGGCGCTGCGATCCCGGCTGGACCTGCCGATCCTATGTCAGGGTGACGACGCGACCGGCCTGCTGGTGGCCCAGTTCGCCAAAGACGAGCCGACCTGCCTGTTCGGCACCCTGTCGCTGTGGCAGGGCGTCGACGTGCCCGGCCGGTCACTGTCTTTGGTCGTGGTCGATCGCATCCCGTTTCCCCGACCCGATGACCCGCTGAGCTCGGCGCGGCAGCGGGCAGCGACCGCTCGCGGTGGCAACGGGTTCCTCGCGGTGGCCGCGACACACGCCGCGCTACTGCTCGCGCAAGGCACTGGCCGGCTGTTGCGCTCAACCGAGGACCGTGGCGCGGTCGCGATCCTGGATCCCCGGCTGGCCACCGCCCGTTACGGCAGTTTCCTGCGCGCCTCGCTACCGCCGTTCTGGCCTACCACCGACCCCGCCGTCGTGCGAGCAGCGCTCGCACGCCTGGTGAGTGCGTAACACTGTTACCCACTCACCAGCACGGTGACGGTGCCGGGGGCGACTTCGGTGAACCCGGCATCGCGCACGGCCAGTATCCCCCGCTCCCGCCAGGCCTGGTCCGGGCGCCTACCTACCGCCAGGGCAGTCCACTGTTGCACCGAGGCAGTGCGCACCGCGCAGCGGTAGCCATCGGCCGCCCAGCGGTCCAGCGTTGCAGCGCGGCCGTCGGCGGCCAGCAATGCTGCGAGCAGCATGCTGGCGTGGCCCACCTGCGCAGCGGCCTTGCCCGTGCTCATCACCGGCTGCGGCGCAAGCCAGAGCACCGGCACCCCGTCGGGCGGTGGACCCGGATCGTCGGGCGGCACGTCGGTACCGCCAACCTGCAGCCGCGTCACTGTTTTCGGAGTGTCGGCCACCGGCCAGGGCACCAGTGCCCGCACCTGGGCGCCGCGGTGTTCGACAGTGATGCCGGGCAGGTCCAACACAGCGATCCAGTGCGCGCCGCGAGCGCGGCGGACGATCTTGCGGATTCGCCCCGCCACCCAAGCCTGCACCGAACAGCTCCACGGACCGCCGGGCTGCGAACGCTCGTCGAGACACAGCGCCACCGCTGCCGAAGCAGCCGCTTCGAGCAGCGCGCTGCGCAGCGGCATCACATCCCGCTCCACCCGCAGGATCAGCGGCATCGCCCGCACCACCGCAGGGTCCTCATCCATGATGTCGGCGGTCGCGTCAGCCGGCAGATCCAGCCACCTCGCGTACCGCGCGGCGAGCGGGGACAGCACCGTCACAAGGGCACTCTGCGCAGCAGTCCGTCGGCAGCGTCGGCCGCCTCGACCTCTGCGCGGGTCACCCCCAACACGAACAGCACGATGTCCAGAAACGGCTGGTTGATGGCGGCGTCAGCGACTTCTCGTAGCGCTGGTTTGGCATTGAATGCGACACCCAGGCCGGCCGTGGACAGCATGTCGATGTCGTTAGCGCCGTCCCCGACCGCGACACATTGAGACAGTGGGACACCGAAATGCTCCGCCGCCCGGCGCAGTGCGTCGGCCTTGCCAGACCGATCCAGCACCGACCCGAGGAGCTGCCCGGTGAGCTTGCCGTCGCGGATCTCCAGTTCGTTGGCGGCGCAAAAATCCAGCTCCAGGTCTTCGGCGACCGGCCGGACGATCTGGCTGAAACCCCCCGAGACGGCTCCGCAGCGAAATCCCAACCGCTTGAGCGTCCGCACCGTCGTGCGCGCCCCGGCGGTGAGCTCAATGGCGCTGGTCACCTCGCTGATCACATCGGTCGGCAGGCCCGCCAGCAGCGCAACCCGCCGCCGCAGCGACTGGGTGAAGTCCAACTCCCCGCGCATCGCAGCCTCGGTGATCTCGGCCACCTCAGCCCCGCAACCGGCCCGTTCGGCGAGCATCTCGATCACCTCGCCCTGCACCAGGGTCGAGTCGACATCGAAGACCACCAGGCGTTTGGCCCGACGAGCGATACCAACCCGCTCGACGGCAAGGTCGACCTCACCCTGAGCGGCAATCCGTACCAGCGTGGCGCGCAACGCGGTATCGGCTACCTCGCGATCGCCGTTGCTCGGGACCGACACAAGCAGCTCAAGCCCGGTAACAGGGTAGTCAGCGATGCGCCGGATCGCGTCGATGTTGATGTCCAATGCAGCAAGCGCGTGGGTGGTCTCGGTGAAGGCATGGGCCGTGACCGGCCGTCCCAGCACCAGCACGACGTGCGTGGACCCGCGGTTGCTCACCCCCACCGCGCCGGCACCGACCTCAACCTCCACTTGCATGCCGATGCTGGCCATGGCCTGCTCGGCCGCCTCCTGCAGATCGTCCGGATCAGCCGTGGTCTCCACCAGTACACCGAGAATGATCCGGCCCCGGATCACTACTTGCTCGACGTCGAGGATGTCCACGCCATGCCTGGTCAGTGCGGAGAAGATCACCGATACCACACCCGGCTTGTCCCGGCCGGTCACTGTGACCAGCAATGCGCTCCGTGGGCTACCCGTCACTTTTCGCGCGGATCGTCACTGCCGGTATCACCTTGCTCGACGGCCTGGGCCACCTTCTCACTCGGTGCGGCCGGGTGCCCGTTACCGCCGACGTGAGCCTCGACTCGCATCCGCTCTGCCATGTGCGGGTAGTGCAGCTCGAAGGCCGGTCGCTCGGAGCGGATCCGGGGCAGTTCGGTGAAGTTGTGCCGGGGCGGCGGGCACGACGTCGCCCATTCCAGCGAGTTGCAGTAACCCCACGGGTCGTCCACTGTCACGACCTCACCGTAGCGGTAGCTGCGGAACACATTCCACAGGAAAGGCAACGTCGAGGCACCGAGCACGAAGGCGCCGATCGTGGACACCATGTTCAGCGTGGTGAATCCGTCACTGGGCAGGTAGTCGGCGTAGCGGCGCGGCATCCCCTCATTACCCACCCAGTGCTGCACCAGGAATGTCAGGTGGAAGCCGATGAACGTAGCCCAGAAGTGGAACTTGCCCAGCGGCTCGTTGAGCATCCGGCCGGTCATCTTCGGGAACCAGAAGTAGATCCCAGCGAACGTGGCGAACACGATCGTGCCGTAGAGCACGTAGTGGAAATGCGCCACCACGAAGTAGGTGTCGCTGACGTGGAAGTCGATTGCGGGAGCGGCCAGCAGGATGCCGGACAAACCACCGAAAAGGAAGGTTATCAAGAATCCGATACTGAACAACATCGGCGTTTCGAACGTGAGCTGGCCCCGCCACATCGTGCCGATCCAGTTGAAGAACTTCACGCCGGTAGGTACCGCGATGAGGAAGGTCGTGAACGCAAAGAACGGAAGGAGTACCGCACCGGTGGCGTACATATGGTGCGCCCACACCACCACGGACAGGGCGGCGATCGTCAGGGTCGCGAAGACCAGGCCCTTGTAGCCGAACAGCGGCTTGCGGCTGAACACCGGAAAGATCTCCGACACGATGCCGAAGAACGGCAGCGCCACGATGTAGACCTCGGGGTGGCCGAAGAACCAGAACAGGTGCTGCCAGAGGATGACCCCGCCGTTGTCTGGGTCGAACACGTGAGCCCCGAGGCGCCTATCGGCTTCCAAGCCCAACAAAGCCGCAGTCAGGATAGGGAAGGCCAGCAGCACCAGAAGCGACGTGACAAAGATGTTCCAGGTGAAGATCGGCATCCGGAACATGGTCATCCCGGGCGCCCGCAGGCAGACCACCGTGGTGACCATGTTCACCGCGCCCAGGATGGTACCCAACCCGGCAAGGACCAATCCCATGATCCACAGGTCTGCACCCGCGCCTGGGGAGTGAATGGCGTCGGACAGCGGGGTGTAAGCGAACCAGCCGAAGTCGGCAGCGCCACCTGGCGTGAGGAAGCCACTGATCACGATCAGTCCACCGAATAGGAACGCCCAGTAAGAGAAGGCATTCAGTCGAGGAAAGGCGACGTCCGGGGAGCCGATCTGCAACGGCAGCACCAGGTTCGCGAATGCGAACAGGATTGGAGTGGCGTAGAGCAGCAGCATGATCGTGCCATGCATGGTGAACAGCTGGTTGTACTGCTCATTGGACAGGAACTGCATGCCAGGCTGGGCCAGCTCGCCGCGCATCAGCATGGCCATGCTGCCACCGATAAAGAAGAAAGCCATCGAGGTGACCAGGTAGAGCATGCCGATCACTTTGTGATCAGTGGTGCTGAAGAGTCCCAGCAGGGTCGAACCCTTGACCGTGGGACGCGTCGGGCGCGGACGTGTCACGATCGGCTGGGGCGCAACGGCCGTCACAAGTTGCCTCCTGGCTGCCTCGCGGTGCACCGGGCACCACCGTGCACGCTACCGACCCGCGGTGACGTCGTCATCGCGGGCTCCCACAGATGGTAGCGGCAGTGCTGCCCTGCTCACCGGTGCCCTCAGGCCGTCTCCCGCTGTGCGGCCCGCTTCCGGCGCACCTCATCCATGTCCAGTACGCGAGCGCGACCCACCAGTTCCTCCAGCGCATGCTGTAGCAGCGCGCCCGATTTGGCGTAGAGCACCAGACCTTGTCTCATGACTACGAGCGTGGGGATCGACCTGACCCGGAACGAGGCGGCGAGTTCACGTTGCGCCTCCGTGTCGACGGTGCCGAACACGGCGTCAGGATGGTTCTCCGATACCTCCTCGAAGACGGGCCCGAAGGCACGACACGGCCCACACCAGGATGCCCAGAAATCGACGAGCGCCAGTTCTGCTTCACCCACGACGGCGGTGAAGTTCTCCTTCGTCAATTCAATTGTCGCCATGTCACCTCCGCGCAATATTCTGGCATACGAAAACACCGGGCGATCCGAGGGTATTCCGACCACCCACCGCCGCAGCCGGAGATGACGCCCATCCACAAGGGAGCACCAGCTGTACACAAATGTGGATGCCGGTCCTCGACGGCCCACCTCTATCGTGTCGCGGGTGAGTCAGACGCCGATCTATGACCAGCTCCGCGGCCAGCGAGTCAGCCGTGCCGCCCGCCCCGCCGAGGTACACCTTCCGGTCTGTACGTACCCGGTGGGCGGCGAACAAGGAGCTGCAGTGGTACGGGGACCGCGAACCGATCTACCGCCTGCCGCCCACGCGCGGTAAAGCGCAGGCACGGGCTTCAGGCGCTGCGCTCGTCGACGTCGAGCAGGTGCGCGATCAGCCAGTGCACAACTTCCTGCACGAAGACCGCGCGGTTGGTCGCGCTCAGGATTTCGTGCCCCTCGTCGGGCAGCATGAGATAGCCAGGCGATGCGCCGCGGTCCCGTAACGCGGCGACGAGTTGCTCGGCCTCGATCAGGGGCACGTTGGTGTCGTGGCCGCCGTGTACCACCAGCAGCGGGGCGCTCAGTTGCCCAATGCGGTGCATCGGTGACAGCTCATGCAGTAACTCGGCGTCTCGATCCGGGTCGCCGTACCTGCTCATCGCCGACGCCGCGATCCACGGCTCGGTGTGGGCGTAGAAGGTCTCAAAGTCTGTGATGCCGCAGAGGTCGACACCGACCCGGAACAGCTCGGGGTACGTCACCATGACCGCGACGGTCAGGTAGCCGCCGTAGGAGCGGCCGGCGCAGCCGGTCACCGCAGG
>DASQVB010000443.1:0-10530 GCA_035640975.1 Pseudonocardiaceae bacterium | reverse complement strand
AACAGCGAGCTTGGCCACCGGCTCAAACGCTGTACAGCGTCGACGTCTCTCGGTTCACCACGTGAACGGTGACAACGTCTCCTGGCGGCTTGACCGACGCCCCGCACACGACAGAGAGGTGAGCCACGCCCTCCAGCACCTCCAGCTCGGCCAGCATCCCCTCTGCGGTCTTGGCTGGGACCGCAATCTCGATTGTGTGGTGCACCGATGTGCCCCTCCTGACACGCCTGTGACGCAGCCATACCACCCCCAACCCCAGCGCAGTGCCACCCTCTAGCCACGTGGCCTGACGCTGACATGGTCTACCCACGTTGACCATGACGCAACGGTGCACATCCGTGCCGTACCCGATCAGCTTCAGCCAGGGACCCCTTCCAGGTAGACCTCTTCCAAGCGAGGGCTCTACATCGACAGCGCAGCCTGACCGCAACGCCAACGGATCTAGGCATCCGAGACGACATGGGTCCAAACGTTGCGCGGCACGTCACGGTTATTGCCGGACCCTCAAGTCAACTGAGGGTCATCCCTGAAGCAGCGGAACCGGTCAAGGCGGGTTGTGGTCGTTGTGACAGTTTTTCAGGTCATTCCCGGCGTGTTTCGGGTGTGCGGTATTCGCAGTCGGGGTCCAGGTGCAGCGCCCGCAGCACAGCGAGAACGAACGGCCCGGAGGTCGGCGAGGATGGCGCATACTGATCCGAGCCGGAGTGGAGGGGGCAGTACGTGGTGTGAAGTTGTCGGTTTCCGTCTTCGTGTATGCCGAGAGGGCGCGGCGGGCCGGGTTCGGCTGCCAGTTGTTCCCTTCGCCGCGCGGGTGGCGACATGAAGTGGTGCGCTCCAGCAGGCCGGGACTAGGGCGTAGACTGCGCACTGGGCTGCTGGCGGGGCTTGTAGCGGTCTAGCCACCGCAGCAGAAAATTTGCTGGTCTGACACCCCGGTTTGGTATTCACCATCGGCCATTCGTTGGCCGCAGGGGATCGGTGGTGTCGGCGTAGAAGTCAGGCTGCCACTCCGGGGAGCGACCGTCCCAGAGCTGTTGACAGTGGCCCAGGGCGGCTAGGTCATTAAAGCGTCGTCGGTCCTCGGCGAAACCCGCGAGTCGACGCGGAACACGCCAGTGGTGTCCCATCAGCACGCCCGCAGCATGATCGCGTCGCAGCCCTGGCGGTGCGGCGGCATCGCGGATTCCAGTGCCCTGATTGGTGTCGCAGTAATCGTCAGCCGTCGCCCCTAACATCTTGTCTTTGACACACATCTGACGCTCGGACGGTTCCCGGGAGTAGGGCACAAGATTCATGGGCCAGCCGCTGCATGACGGTCCTTGCGTTCATGAAGAAATATTCTGACAGCACCGGCTGTGTCAGATTCTTTCCAAAGGTGCGGTCGCGCGCTCCGAGATTACAAACATCGCCGTAGTATCCACTGACTGATGCCTCAAGGTAAGGCGACTTCGTGGTTCACTGGACCGTCTTCGAGCGTTCCGGTGATCGTCACTTCGTGCGCTTCGAGCCGGAGTGTGAGGGCCCCCCAGGGGAGCCGATGGCTCACAATCTTGTCACTCGGACGTCCTTCCTGCACTGTGGCACTGGCCGTTACATCTCCGGAGACGGCGACCTCCAACGTCGCTTGACGGTTAGCTGGATTAACGGTGAGTGCCAGCTTTACTAATCCGTGAGTGTAACTCTTTTTAATGAGATCGGAATTCTCGGCCTGAGTCACTTTTCTCCCACTTAATTCCGCCGGCCTACGGCCGGTAATCGCCCTACACATCGTTGGGTGCGCGACCACAGTGATGGTTCCGAGGTGTCTAAGAACCGGGGCAACGACCCGGGGCGCGGTAAGCTACTAGTGGCCCCTAAGGCCTTCGCGATCGCAGTTCACAACCAGATGATCAGGGTTGTGTGTAAGGAGCCAGGAGAGCGTCGCACCGCCGCGTCTATCTTAACTGCCGCACACAACTTGGCGTCGTATGGGGTTCTGCTTAAGCCGTCTGTCACTTCGCGCACTGTTCCTTGCTGACATGCTCAATCAGATCCCCAAGAGATGCAGCGTCTCTACTTCTCAGTGTTGATCTGACCCAGCGGACAGGGGCTCGCCAGTGGGATCCCCACGATCGGAAGGGTTAGGGGCCGGGAATGTGGTACTGAGCATGAATGACCGCTGCCACGTAACCTGGCGCACCGATAAGAGCCACGCGGCGGGCAGAGCTGACAGCCCGCCCTCGGTGCACCAGGCCTCCCGCAGCCAAACGGTTGAACGACGATCTACTGCATAAGTCCTCAGGTCGCGGGAGTCTGGGGCGTGTCCTCCCCTTTTCCGACCGATCCCGGAGGCAGCCCGGTACCTTTCGCGCGGCCGGTCCCCACGTCTGCGTCCTCCGGTATACCTCCAGGAAGTGACTCAGCTCTGGCGTTGTCAATCTTTTCCTGGGCGGTCTTCTCATCGGGCTCTTCCACCGCGAACTCCTTCCTTAGGGCTCTTAATTTATTACGGCTTATAAGAGATTGGGTCCAGGTCCTCCTCGTGTCGAGCCCGGCTGAAGCGCCGGGATGTTGATCGAGCACTACAGTGTGCCCCGGACGGCCCGTCAGCATTCGCGGATGAGGGTGATTCACCCGATCGGTCGACATGAGCTTGCGCGAACCCTCGAACAGATCGGTGTAGCCAAAGGACGTGAGCAGGCACAACAGCGGTGCGCACTTGTGCCGACGAGAACGTACGCGGTGGCTGGCCGCGCCATGGAGCAGCTGTATTCGAGCACAATGGCACCGCAAGTGCCTCGATCATTGTCCTGGCGACGTAGCGGGTCCGCACAATCCAACACGGGCTTGTGGTACCCCCGGATCACGACGGCGAGGCGGGGGTCAGCTCCACTTCACGATGGGTGCGAGGGATTGGCTTGCCCTACGTCGCCGATCAGCAGCGCCACGCCGTGACCAGTCCAGAAGGTAGATCGCGATGCTCTATGCGGGGGCATCTTCGGCATGATGAGGCGCATTGCCGTACTAGATTGCCTTTCGCAGGGGACCTGTGACCGCCAGGGTCTGAGCAACGCAATATCGGGGCCCGAAGCGCGACATCGGGACTGCGTTGCTCCGGATGAGTGACCGCCCTGGTTCTGGGGCCGCAAACCTGTAGTATGCAGCGGTTCGGCTACTCAGAGGAGAACCGTAGTGACGCACGATGACCGCGCGCCGTCGTAGGAAGACGGGCTCCGGGCCCTCCGCCACTGCCTTGATCGCCTGGGTCGGTGGGACGCCGATGGCGGCTGGTGTCTCCGCCCGTGCGACGGTTTCCGGAGGAGGCCACGCCTGGTCTCCCACCCGGATGCCCGGTGGTCGGGCGGTCCTCATCGGCCGCGCCGTCGGCCTGGCTGCAGGCACCGTGCTGGCGTGTGGATCGGTGCTGGCCAGCGCAGTACACGTCGGTGACGGTTCAGCCACTCGCGAGAATGCGTCTCGCCCCAGTTACATTCCGGTCGGTCCGAATGCCGGATCCGGAGCTCCGGACGGATACCAGCAGGCGGCGGCTGTACAGCGCCCGGCTGTGGCGCCGGATGCCGTCAGTGCTCAGGCAGTTGCTCGGTCGTCCCCGGAGCTGCGTCGACAGCCTGCGCGAGTGCACCGGAACAACCCCGTGTCGCTGAACGCGTCGCCTGAACGTGGCATAGCTACGTCACCCACCACGCAGACTCCTTGGCGCTCACCGGCACCGTCGGCTGACCCTGCGCCCAGCGGTCCGATCGCACCGGTGAACCCCGTGCTTGATCCCGCCGCGGCGGGTGTTGGTCGGGTCGCCCCCGTGACTGGGGTGTTGCAGCCGGCGGCTAAGCGCGATGAGCGGCCTGCTCCCTCCACCACGCAGACAGTAGTGCCTGCAATGCAGCCCGCAGCGCCGCTCCTCAAGGAGGCGACTCAACCGGCGATGACGATGTTGGGTGCCCTGCTGCCGATGAACTGATTGTTCATGGACCCGTGACGGCGGTGGGGGCATAGTGATCCACCCAGATCAGTCGTAGCGCTGAGCCAGCCTGAGGACTGCCTGATCGTATCTGCCCTGGGCTTCGGCGGGGAGTTCGTTGCGCAGCACCAAGCTCTCCAGCACCGCGAACAGGTCAGCGATGACATCCCGCTCGCAGATGCTCAGCTGATTGGATCGTATCCTCGCCTGCGCGAGTGCGGGCGCAGCGAGTTCCGCCGAGGCGGCGGCCTCCAGATTAACGTCGGGTATGAGCCACATCGGAGGCCTCCCGGATTCTCGTGCCGCGAGCGTCTCGCTGGCAGCAGGCCGCGTTGCCTCGTCTCCAGAATGTATGTTCTCCGACCAAGGGTTCCAAACCGGCGAGGTTGCTCGATCCCGTTTGTGGGGGTAATCACAGGAAACGTCCCTGTTCCTCGATAACATCGGCAG
The DNA here is from genome assembly GCA_035640975.1 of Pseudonocardiaceae bacterium. GTDB lineage: Bacteria > Actinomycetota > Actinomycetes > Mycobacteriales > Pseudonocardiaceae. The sequence goes on along the minus strand of DASQVB010000443.1, from coordinate 6,122 downwards.
CCGGACCACACCACTGCCGCCAAGGAGTTCTTGTGCCCGCGCCGACCCAGGCCACCCCGACTGCCTCGCCAACCGGCGTTGCGACCGCACAGCGGGCTGCGAACCATACGGTCCCCCAATTGAAGATCCCTGAGTCCACAATTCACCAGCTCAAGGCCCAGGAAGGGGTCGGTGCGCCGGACGGCTGGCAGCGGTTGTGGACACCGCACCGGATGGCTTACATCAAGGGCGAGGGCAAATCCGGACCTGAGGCCGGCGGGGGGCAGTGCCCGTTCTGCCGGATCATCACGATGGACGACGCGGAAGGCCTGGTGATCGCCCGCGGTGGCAGTGTCTATGCCGTGCTGAACCTCTATCCTTACAACCCCGGCCATCTGATGGTGGTGCCCTACCGGCACGTCGCCGACTACCCGGACCTAACCATCGAGGAGACCACCGAACTGGCCAACTTCACCCAGCGGGCCATGCTTGCAGCTCGTCGCGCGGCAGCTCCCCACGGCTTCAATATCGGGATCAACCAGGGCGCCATCGGGGGTGCCGGAATCGCCGCACACTTGCATCAGCATGTGGTGCCCAGGTGGGGCGGTGACGTCAACTTCATGCCGGTCATCGCGGGGACCAAGGTTTTGCCGCAGCTGTTATCGGAAACCCGCACGCTGCTGGTGGACGCGTGGAAAGAGCTGTCCTGAACGCCGCTCAAGTGGTCGACCGTCGGCGGATGGGCGCCATCGGTGGCAACGCCGATCGCGCCGACGATCTCCACTTCCTTACCGAATAGTCACAGGTGCGCGATGCTCAACATCTTTGCCCGTGCGTCCGTCTCCAAGTTCCTGGACCCAGTGGGTAGCTGGTTGTCCCGGACCGGTATCGGACCTGATGCCATCACACTGATCGGCACGTTAGGAACAGTCGCGTCGGCACTGTGGTTCTTCCCGCGCGACCAACTGTTGGCCGGCACCATCGCGGTGACAGTCTTCGTGCTGTTCGACGTGCTCGACGGGGCGGTCGCCCGGGCCCGCGGGCATGGCACCCCGCTGGGCGCAGTGCTGGACGCCACCTGTGACCGAGTTGCCGACGGTGCGTTGTTCGTCGGGCTGACCTGGTGGTGCTTTGAGGTCGCCGACGACCGCCCACTAGCTGCGGCAGCGTTGTTCTGCCTGGTCAGTGCCCAGGTGATTTCCTACATCAAGGCACGCGCGGAAGCCAATGGCCTGTCCGCGGACGGGGGGATGGTGGAGCGCGCGGAACGTTTCATCATCGCTTTAGTGGGAGCCGGGTTGACTGGGCTCGGCGTGCCCTTCGCGCTGGATATCGCACTGTGGTTGCTTGCTGGGTTGCAACTGGTGACGGTGGTCCAACGCATGCTCGTCGTGCGGCGCAGTGCCCAGGAGCGAGAGGCGAGGTGAGCCGCCTTGCGGAACTAGGGTACGCAGCGGGGTGGCGGTTGGCCCGAGTCGCACCGCGGCCAGTGGCCACTCAGGTATTTCGAGCCGGTGCGGACCTGGCCGCACGCCGGGATGGCCCCCGCGCTCGTCAGCTGCGCCGCAACCTTGCCCGGGTGGTGCCCGACGCCACCTCCGCAGGGCTTGACGCGTTGGTCCGGGACGGGCTGCGCTCCTATGCCCGGTACTGGCAAGAGACCTTCACGCTGCCCTCAGCCGACCATGACGCCCTGCTGGATCGGCTGAACGGCGCGATGGAGGGGGTCGAACATCTGAACGACGCACTGGCACGCGGCCGCGGGGTGGTCGTAGCGCTGCCACACAGCGGCAACTGGGATATGGCTGGCCTGTGGTTCGTCCGGCACCACGGTGTGTTCAGCACCGTTGTCGAGCGGCTGCAGCCAGAGGCGCTGTACCAGCGCTTCGTCGACTATCGCGGCTCTCTGGGTTTCGACATCGTCCCGCTGACCGGAGCGGGGAATCCGACGCCACGCCTGCTGCGCAGGCTGCGTGCTGGTGGAGTGGTGTGCCTGCTCGCTGACCGAGACCTTACCGGTGCCGGGGCTGCCGTGGAGTTCTTCGGTGGCGCCGCGCGGATGCCGGTCGGGCCGGCTCGGCTGGCCGCGGCCACCGGCGCTACCTTGCTGGCGATCGGCTGCTGGTTCACCCCCGACGGCTGGGGCATTCGATTCCATCCCCCGGTGCCCGTGCGGAAGCGATCAGCGGCGGAGGCGACCCAGGCGGTGGCGGATTGCTTTGCCACCGACATCGCGGCGCATCCGACGGACTGGCACATGCTACAGCCGCTGTGGATCGACGACCTGCCGGTCGCTGCGCTACGCGACGCGGGATAGTGGGGCCTGTGCGGATCGGGATGGTGTGCCCGTATTCCATCGCCACCAGGGGAGGGGTGCAGGCGCACGTACTGGGCCTGGCCGAAGGCTTGCGTGGCCTCGGCCATCAGGTACAGGTGCTCGCCCCGGGTGCGGCAGACGACCCGGTGCCGGAGTTCGTCACCGCCGCAGGGCGTGCCGTGGGGGTGCCCTACAACGGCTCCGTCGCCCCGCTGGCGTTCGGACCGGTCGCGGCGACCCGGGTCCGGCGCTGGCTGCGCGACCACGACTTCGACGTGCTGCACCTGCACGAGCCCACCGCGCCGAGCCTATCGTTGATCGCCCTGGCGCTCGCCGACCGGCCTGTCGTGGTGACCTTTCACATCGCCACGACGCGTTCGTGGGCGCTGGCGGCGGCGCACGGCCTGCTGCAGCCCCCGATGGAGAAAGTCACCGCCCGGATCGCGGTTTCCCCGCTCGCTCGACGAGTACAGGTCAAGTACCTCGGGGGAGACGCCGTGGAGATCCCCAACGGCGTCGACGTGGCGCAGTTCGCTGCAGCGCGGCCACTGCAGGGTTACCCGCGCTCCGGCGGGACGGTGGGCTTCGTGGGTCGCTACGGCGAGCCGCGCAAGGGCATGCCGGTACTGCTGGCGGCGCTACGCACGCTGGCTCGGACCCGGCCAGGTGTGCAGCTGCTGGTGGTCGGTGATGGGGACGCCCCGGCACTACTGCGCGCTGCGGGTCCAGCGCTGGCATCCCGGATCCGGGTGCTGGGCGGGCTGGGAGATGAGGGTAAGGCGGCGATGCTGGCCAGCGTTGACGTGTTGTGCGCGCCCGCCATCGGAGGCGAGAGCTTCGGCATCGTGCTGATCGAGGCAATGGCCGCCGGTACCCCCGTAGTGGCCAGCGATCTCGACGCCTTCCGTCTGGTGCTCGATGGCGGGCAGGCCGGCGTGCTCGTCCCCGCCAGAGTACCGGCGGTGCTATCCGGGGCGCTTGGCGACCTGCTCGATGATCCGGGCCGGCGCGCCGACCTGGCTGCTGCCGGCCGACGACGTTCGATGATGTGGGACTGGCCGGTGGTGGCGCGGCAAGTGGTTCAGGTCTACGAGACGGCGGTTGCCGCCGATCCTCGCCGCCTACCGGCGGGCACCCGCTACGGCTCGTCTAGGGTCGCACGATGAGAGTTGCCGGGGCGGTGGCTGCCGGGCTGCTGGCTGCAACGGTCAGCGCGCTCGGTGCGATGCACGCGGCCACCCGGTTGGACCGGTTGCATGTGCGGACCGACGCGGCGTGGGCTGCTCTGGACGCGGCGCTGCGCCGCCGCGCGCTCATGGTCGAGGGACTCGATGGTGCCGGTGCGATGAACGGTGCCGCCGATGTGGCCCTTCGGGCGGGCGAACACGCAGCTCGCGAGGAGATGGAGAACGAGGTAGGGCGGGTGCTCGCGGTACTGAACCGTACCGGCCTCGACCCAGCACGTGCCGAACAGCTGGTCGACACACAGCAGCGGGTGGTAATCGCCCGACGGGTCTACAACGACGCGGTCCGCGACACGCTGGCGTTGCGCTCCCACCGGACGGTGCGCTGGCTGCGACTAGCCGGTAGAGCTCCGCTACCGCGCTATTTCGAGATCGCCGAACCCGCGTTGACCGGCTACGGACTCGAGCTGGACGGCGCTGGGGCGTAGCGGCAGAAGCGTCGGGTGAAACCGGCGGTACCCGACGTCAGCCCACGTAGGTCGACGGCGTAGCGAATCAGCTCGGCTGCTGGCACCTCGGCGCGCACCAGCATCTGGCCGGGCTGATCGGTCTCGGTGCCCAGCACCCGACCGCGCCGGCTGGATAGATCTCCCAGCACGGTTCCCAGGTGTTCCTCGGGCATCCGCACCTCCACTTCGTCCAGCGGCTCCAACGTGACCACGCTGCCCTTCTCCGCGGCGTCCTTGAGCGCCAGCGCTCCCGCCATCTGGAAGGCCGCGTCGGAGGAGTCCACGCTGTGCGCCTTGCCGTCGACCAGCGTGACCCGGACGTCCACCAGCGGAAAACCGCTGTTGCCCAGGCCGCGTTCCATCTGCGTCCGGACGCCTTTCTCCACGCTGGGAATGAACTGGTGCGGTATCGCCCCGCCGACCACCTTGTCCACAAATTCGAATCCGCTACCTCGAGGCAGCGGCTCTACCTCGATGTCGCACACCGCGTACTGACCGTGCCCGCCGGACTGCTTGACGTGCCGTCCGTGGCCTTTGGTGGTGCCGCCGAAGGTCTCCCGCAGCGGCACCACGACCGGCTCGGTGTCCACGTCGGCGCCGGCCGCGCGCAGCCGGGAGAGCACGACATCGGCGTGCGCCTCGCCCATGCACCACAGCACCATCTGGTGGGTCTCGGCGTTGCGCTCCAGCCGCAGCGTCGGGTCCGCGGCAACCAACCGACCCAGCCCACGAGCCAATGCGTCTTCGTCACTGCGGCTGCGGCCCACCACGGCGACCGGCAGCAGCGGCTCCGGCATCGTCCACGGCGTCACCAGCAGTGGATCGCTGGGGGCGGATAGCGTGTCTCCGGTCTCCGCGGAGACGACCTTGGTCACCGCACACAGATCACCCGCCACGCAGTGGGGTACTTCGTTCAGTGTGCCGCCCAGCGGGGTGTAGACGTGTGCCACCCGCTCGTCGACGTCATGGTCGGCGTGCCCGCGCTCGGCCAAGCCGTGCCCGGAGACGTGCACCGGACGGTCTGGGTGCAACGTCCCGGAAAACACCCGCACCAGCGATACCCGCCCCTGATAGGGGTCGACGGTAGTGCGGACGACCTCCGCCACCAGCGCTGCGGCCGGGTCCACGTCCACCATGGGGTGTGCCGATCCATCGGGACGGGTCACCGGGGGAGGGGTGTGCTTGCCTGGCGCAGGAAAGGCACCGGTGAGCACCTCGAGGAGTTCAGCGAGCCCCACCCCGGTACTGGCACACGCCGGGACCACCGGGTGGAACGAACCGCGGGTGACCGCGGTCTCCAGGTCCGCGATCAGCGCATCGACGTCGAGGTCCTCGCCGCCGAGGTAGCTGTCCATGAGGGACTCGTCCTCGCTCTCAGCGATGATTCCCTCGATGAGTTCGCTGCGGGCCACGGCGAACTCATCGGCGTCCACGGCGCTGCCCACCGGGCTGGCCTCGCCTTCCAGCGGCGGGTATCCATCGCGGTAGTCAAACAGTCGCTGCGACAGCAGCCCCACTAGGCCGGTCACCGCACCGGCGCCATCACGGACCGGCAGATACAACGGCAGCACGCCGTCACCGAAGGCAGCCCGGCAGGCGACCAGCACGCCGTCCAGGTCAGCACGTGGGTGGTCCAGCCGGCTCACCACCACCACTCGTGGCATCCCGGCATCCACGCACTCCTGCCACAGCGCGACCGTGGCAGGGTCGACGCCGTCTCCAGCGGACACCACGAACAGCACTGCGTCGGCCGCCCGCAGCCCAGCCCGCAACTCGCCGACGAAGTCGGCGTAACCGGGGGTGTCCACAAGGTTGATCTTGATGTTAGCGTGCTGCAGCGGCGCGATGGCCAGCGTGACCGACCGTTGCTGGCGCACTGCGGCCGGGTCGTGGTCGCACACCGTGGTGCCGTCGGTGACCGTGCCCGCGCGGCTGATTACGCCGGTGGCCGCCAGCAGTGCTTCCGCCAATGTCGTCTTCCCCGCCCCGGACGGCCCGACCAGGGCCACATTGCGAATCCGAGACGGGTCCTGCGCGGCTACCGCGGGATCAGGACGCTCACCGTTGCCTTTCGTGCCCATGGCACCCACCCTCGGCTATGCGGACCGTGTGGTCGATCTCACACCGGTGTGC
>DASQVB010000442.1:0-2324 GCA_035640975.1 Pseudonocardiaceae bacterium | reverse complement strand
GAAGTCGTTCATGTACTCACAGTGCGCCGAGATCTCCTCCGGCGTCCACTGGTCCATGGGCACGTCGTTGACCGAAGCCGGAGCGCCGCGGTAGTGCTTGAGCAGCAAGTACTTGGTCATCGTGTTTCTCCTCGGTGCTGGTGCGACCCATTTGGTCACGTTCCCCGCGGGGACGGAGCCAGCCACCGGTTCTCGACATCGCCATCCGAAATTCTGGCTCTCGCAGATAAGCCTGGGGGAACCGTCTCGCGGTGCGGTGTCCGGGCCCACGGCGTGGCGCCAGGACGAGACCGAACGAGGCTTCCAAGATCAGCAGCGACCAAGCAACTGAATGAAGACCAAGGCCTCGCGTGCGTCACTGTACGTGTGCTCCTGACGCGTCGTGGTGTGCTCGGACCGATGAGTTGTTCGGCGTGGAGGACATGCACGTCCTCGACGTCACCCGCGATCCCGACGTTGGCGGTGAACAGGGCCTGGTGGTGCTGGACGTCGAGTCCGACGCCGATCTGACCGGTTGTCCGGACTGCGGGTGGTCGCGGTCGCCACGACCGGCACGTCCAGGTCCTGTACGACGCCCCGTGCTTCGGCACACCGGTGCGGGTGCGGTGGCGCAAGCGGATCTGGCGCTGCCCCGAACCCTCGTGTCGTCGAGGGACCTGGACCGAGGAGCACGACTTCGCGCCGCCGCGGGCCAAGCTCACCAGCCAGGCGGTGGAGTGGGCCGTCAGTCTGCTGCGGCTCGACGACACCACAGTGTCGGCGATCGCGCGGCGGCTCGGGTGAACTGGCACACCTGCTCCGAACGCGGTCAGGAAGCACGCCGAGACCTCGATCGACATCAACAAGCGCGCGTCGGGGGTGAAGGCCATCGAGGTAGACGAGCACATCTGGCGCCCGAGCAAAATCTCCTCCGCGGACAAGGCCGTCACGGTGACGGTCGACCTCACCCGCGGCTCCGACCGGCGTCTCTGAGCGCGGCTACCCAATGCCGTGCAGGGCAGGTCCGGCACGGGGTACGCCGACTGGCTCAAGGAGCAAGGGGTCGAGGTCACCGTGTCGATCGAATACGCCGCGCTGGACCCGTTCCGCAGGTATCGCAACGCGATCCGTGACGAGCTGCCCGACACGGTTGCGGTGCTCGATGCCTTCCACGTCGTCAAGCTCGGGGGCAACGTGTGGGGTTCAAAAACCTGGTTCCTGCTGCTGACCTACGGGGTCATCGGTGTGTCAGGCTGCGGGTTCGTACTCGTTGATGAGGCCGTGGAGGATTCTTCGTCGTCTGATCCGGTTGGCAGGAAGATTGGCTGGCGGCGATTGGAGTGGCTGGGGTGGCCTACGGTGCAGGGCCCGGTGGGGCGGTGTTAATTGATAGTGCGCCAGGTACTCGGTGAGTACCGCTCGCAGGTGACGTTCATGGTAGATGAGCAGTCGATCGGTGCATTCGCGGCGCAGGGTGCCGATCCAGCGTTCACAGATCGCGTTTGCCTGTGGTGCCTGGATCGGAGTCTTGACGGTTGTAATACCCTCGGCGTGGAAGACTGCGTCGAAGCTGGTGGTGTATTTAGCGTCCCGATCGCGGAGCAGAAAGTCGAACGGTGCCGGCAAATCCACCATTAGGTTCCGGGCCTGCTGGGTCACCCACCGGCTGGCCGGGTGCTGGGTAAGGCCGAGAAGATGCACCCGTCGGGTGGCGTGCTCGATGCCGAAGAACACATAGATCCGTTTCAGGAACACGGTGTCAATGTGCAGAAAGTCGACAGCGAGAATGCCGTTAGCCTGGGCGGTGAGGAATTGCCGCCAGTTCGGTCCGGTTCGTCGCGGTGCGGGTGGCAGACCGGCCTTGAGCAGGATGGTACGCACGGTGCTGGGGGACAGGCGGTGGCCGAGGCCGAGGAGTTCTCCGGCGATGCGCTGGTAGCCCCAGTGCGGATTTTCGCGGGCCAGTTGTAGTACGGCGTCGCGAAGACTTGCGGGGATGGCTGGGCGCCCCGGCTTGCGGTGCGGGTAGGTCCAGCGTCGGGCGATCAGGTCGCGGTGCCACCGCAACAGCATCGCTGGAGTCACGAAGAACGTGCCCCACGAGGAGCGGCGCAGCAGCCGGGACAGGGCGGCGAGCAGCACTCGGTCGGCAGGCTCAAGATCCGGTCTGCGAACCTGCAGGCGGAGCACCGCGAGCTGGTGGCGCACCGCCCACTAGCTAGACGCAACCCCCAGGTCAGCCCCCGTGACCGGGTTTTTGAACCCCACACGCTCTTCGTCTCAATGCAACAGTGCCGTCCTTGCCGGTCTCCAGACGTTTGGCGATCGCTGCCAGGGCCTGACGT
>DASQVB010000441.1:0-7234 GCA_035640975.1 Pseudonocardiaceae bacterium | reverse complement strand
GACACCACCATTGCGCTGCGATCAAGGTGACGACGGCGGTGACAGCGGTGGGTGGAGCCTGTTCTCGGTGACCTGCCTACGCGCGGTGGTGCTGAAGCGTGTCCACAGCGAGGAGCACCGCCGCGCGTCCATGCGAGGTAGCGAGAGCTAGAAGGTGACGCATAGCGTCGAGTTAAGGAAGATCAGCGCGGGAGGACCTGCGGACTGTCTCACCCGCTCAGCGCGTGACCCGACGCCGTATTCACCTGCCCGACGGACGCCGAACTTTGAGCAATGGGCCGCGACACACCGTGCGTCAAAGCACGACACGCGGGAGATTGGGGCGCGACACGCCCGGTTAGCTGACCAGCTCCAGAAGGCGCGGACGGGCCTCGGGGGCGGCGGCGCGGCGGGCGTCGGCGGTGGAGTCGTTGAGCTGGCGCTGCGAGTCGCGCTCGGCGGCCACCCGTGCCAGGTAGATCTCCACCTCCCGGTGCCGGGCAGCCGCCGTCCAGCCCAACACCTCGCCCATCAGGTCGGCAACCTCAGCAGCGCACGCCTCGCCCCGGTGCGGGTACTCGATCGAGATTCGAGTGCGCCGGGTCAGCACGTCCTCCAGGTGCAGGGCCCCCTCATGGCTGGCAGCGTGCACCACCTCGACCCTGAGGTAGTCCGGGGCCTCTCGAACCGGCGCCAGCAGGTCGCGGCGGCCCGCAGCCAGCGCCAGCACTTGGTGCACCCCTGAGCCGTAACGGTCCAGCAGGTGCCGCAGCCGGTAGGGGTGCAGCCCGTGCCGGGCGGCCAGCGTCTCAGCCTGGTTGACCAGGGCGTGATAACCATCCGCGCCGAGCAGCGGCACCTTGTCCGTGATCGAGGGAACGACCCGCCCGGGCAGATCGGGCGCGGCCGCGTTCACCGCGTCGGCAGCCATCACCCGATAGGTGGTGTATTTGCCGCCCGCGATGGCGACCAGGCCGGGTGCCACCCGGGCCACCGCGTGCTCCCGGGACAACCGCGAGGTCTCCTCGCGCTCGCCCACCAGCAGTGGCCGCAGTCCGGCGTAGACACCCTCAATGTCGTCGCTGTTCAGCGGCGTGGCCAGCACCGTGTTGACAGTGTCCAGCAAGTAGTCGATGTCCGCACGAGTGGCTGCGGGGTGTGCGAGGTCGAGGTTCCAGCGGGTGTCGGTGGTGCCGATGATCCAATGGTTGCGCCACGGGATGACGAACAGCACTGACGTCGCGGTGCGCAGGATCAACCCACTGTCGGACATGATGCGGTCTCTTGGGACCACGATGTGCACGCCCTTGGAGGGGTGTACGCGAAACCGACCCCGCCCACCGGACAACCGCTGGAGCTCGTCGGTCCACACACCCGTGCAGTTGAGCACCGCGCGCGCTTCGACGTGCGTCTCCTCGCCGATCTCGCAGTCCCGCACGCGGACTCCGCAGATCCGGTCTGCCTCCCGCAGGAAGCCGATCACCTGGGTGGAGCTGCGCACCACGGCGCCGTAGTGGGCGGCCGTGCGAGCCACCGTCATGGTGTGCCTGGCATCGTCGGTGATCGCGTCGTAGTAGTGCACTCCACCGATGAGGCTGTCGCGGCGCAACGCCGGCGCCATCCGCAGCGCCGCCGCCCGGGTGAGGTGGCGCTGACCCGGCACTGATCGTGCTCCACCCAGCGTCTGGTAGAGCGCTAACCCGGCGGCGACGTAGGGTCGCTCCCACATCCGGTGGGCCAGCGGGTACAGGAAGCTCACCGGTCTCACCAGGTGCGGTGCCAGCCGGGTGAGCATCAGCTCCCGCTCTTGTAAAGCCTCGCGGACCAAGCCGAATTCCAGCTGCTCGAGATAGCGCAGACCGCCGTGGAATAGCTTCGAAGATCGACTTGACGTGCCCGAGGCGAGATCCCGGGCTTCTACCAACGCCACCTTGAGACCCCGGGTGGCGGCATCCAATGCGGCGCCAGAGCCGACCACACCGCCACCGATGACCACGATGTCGAACTGCTCGGCTGCCAACCGCTGCCAGTCCGCCGCTCGCTGCGCGGGACCAAGCTGCCCAGGCGTGCGCGCATCGATGGGCTGCTGGCGCTCGCCCTTGGCCTCCTGCACTGTGTCTCCCGACCCCTCCGCGTTCCGACACCGCCCCCTGCCGTCGTGGCGCCCGCCCGATGCACGCTACCGCCGCTGCCCAGATCCGGTGAGCCTTAGCCGCGCTCCCGTGCGTGGTGATGCCTGCGCTCGGCTTGCCGCGGACCGTCCGCGGTGGTGTGAACCAGGAGATAGAAGATGAGGAAGTCTGCGCGTCGGACGATCCTGATTGCGCTGATGGCCGGAGGAGCGCTCGTTGGTACCGCCGCGGTGCCGCTGAGGACCATGCAGCCGGACGGCAGCGGCGATGACGACGGCCAAGCTCCTGCCGGCGGGTCGAGACCGGCCAGGGTGGCACTGCGAACGACTTCGAGTTCCTGCTGCCGCTGACCCTTTTCGGTGGCGGTGCGGCTGCTGCCACCGGCGCCGTGCTGATCAGGCGGCGTCAAGCCAGGCGGAACGGCTCTGCCTTCCGCACCGATGCGGTCTACGGTGACACGCCCGGCTCAGCTGCGGCTGATCACCTGTGGAGGAGACTTCGACGACACCAACCGCCGCTATCTGGACAACATCATCGTCTATGCGCTGCGTGCCGGTTGAGCTCATAGCTGTGACCTTCTTGAACGACGCCTCATTGTCTTGGGCATTTCGCGTTCGCCTACACCTGGCATGCTGGTCGATATGAAGCTCGCTCCTCGGGCTGCCCTGTTAGCCGCCGCCATCGGTATCCCCCTCGGTGCGGCGGAATGATTTACGCATCACCGACGAGCCGCCAAGGCCCAGCGCATCGCCGAGGTGCGCATCGGAGGGTCCACGGAGCCGGGAGCCCAGCGGGGGGATATCCAGTCACCACAGCCACCTGCGCCGGCCGAAGTGGTCGCGCCATCCCCGCCGGTCACCGACGATGACGACGGCGACGACCGCAATGCGGGCAATCTCGACGAGGACGATGACGACTCCGACGACGATGGCTGAGCCACACTCGGCATCCACCCGCGGTATCACGCCGGTCACATAAAAGGATGAGCCAGTACATTGCAGCGATCGACCACGGCACCACCTCCACCCGCTGCATGGTCTTCGACCACGACGGTCACGTGGTCTCGGTGGACCAACGTGAACACCAACAGCATTTGCCCCAGGCCGGCTGGGTGGAGCACGACGCACTCGAGGTGTGGGCCAAGACCCGGGAAGTTGCGGCCGGAGCGCTGGCCAAGGCGGACCTGACGCCCGGCGACATCGCCGCAGTCGGCATCGCCAACCAGCGGGAGACTGCCGTGGTGTGGGACCGGCTCAGCGGCCAGCCGGTGTACAACGCGATCGTGTGGCAAGACACCCGCACCGATCGATTGTGCGCCGAACTCAGCGGGTCCACCGGCGCCGGCCGCTACCAGCACCGCACTGGGTTACCGCTGTCCACCTACTTTTCCGGTCCGAAGGTTCGCTGGATTCTGGACCAGGTGGCCGGTGCCCGGCAGCGGGCGATCAGCGGCGAGCTCTGCTTTGGCACCATGGACACCTGGTTGCTGTGGAACATGACCGGCGGCTCGTCCGGTGGACTGCACGTGACCGATGTCACCAACGCCTCCCGGACGTTGCTGATGAATCTGGACACCCTGTCCTGGGATGAGGGCATCGCCGAGGAGATGGGCATTCCTTTGGCGATGCTGCCGCAGATCCGCTCTTCCTCGGAGGTGTACGGCAACGTCCGGGAGCGCGGCACGCTGGCTGGGGTGCCCGTCGCCGGCATCCTCGGCGATCAGCAGGCGGCCATGTTCGGGCAGGCCTGCCTCTCCGTGGGGGACGCCAAGAACACCTATGGCACTGGCAACTTTATGCTGCTCAATACCGGCACCGAGAAGGTGATGAGCCGCAACGGTCTGCTGACCACGGTGTGCTACAAGATCGGATCACAGGATCCGATGTACGCGTTGGAGGGCTCGATCGCCGTCACCGGGTCGCTGGTGCAGTGGTTACGAGACAATCTGGGCATGATCTCCTCCGCAGCGGAGATCGAGGACACTGCGGCCACCGTCGAGGACAACGGCGGGGCCTATTTCGTACCCGCCTTTTCTGGACTGTTCGCCCCGCACTGGCGCCCCGACGCCCGGGGCGTGATCGTCGGTCTGACCCGCTACGTCACCCGTGGCCACCTGGCCAGGGCGGTGTTGGAAGCCACCGCGTTTCAGTCCCGGGAGGTGCTCGATGCGATGAACGCCGACTCCGGGGTGGCGCTGACCTCGTTGAAAGTGGACGGCGGGATGGTGGTCAATGAGCTACTGATGCAGTTCCAGGCCGACATCCTGGCAGTACCGGTGATCCGGCCGGTGGTCAGCGAGACCACCGCGCTGGGCGCCGCCTATGCCGCCGGCCTCGCGGTGGGGTTCTGGTCCGGCGAGGCGGAAATCCGCGCTAACTGGGCCGCCGACCGGCAGTGGAACCCGACGATGGAACCGCAGCGCCGTGAAGAGCTTTACGCGCAGTGGCGCAAGGCGGTCAGCCGGACCCTCAACTGGGTTGACTGACCTTGCGGCGACGGCCTAGCGCCAGCGCCGCACCGGACCCGGCCGTGGCGACCGCACCGCCAACAGTGAGCGATACCGCGAGCATGCTCACCTCGGCCTCCGGCGCAGCCTGGCTGTCCGAACTGGTGCGCGCCTTGTTGTGGACCGACTCATCGGCCATGGCCGCCGGGGCAACACCTAGCATGGCCGCACCCGCGATCAGCCCGCAGGCGACGATCCGCATCGCAACCTCCTCAGGCTTGCTGTACCCGTAAGACGCATGGGCTGGCCGAGGGTTGCTTGAACGCAGCACACTCTGTGGCCGTCGGTGAGCAGCGCGTAATGGATCGCGGTGACGGGAGCGCTGCAATGTCACGGCTGACGGCTACGCTGTCGCGCGTGCCGCTCTACGCCGCCTACGGGTCCAACATGGACCCCGCACAGATGATGCAGCGCGCGCCGCACTCGCCGATGGCTGTGACCGGGTGGCTGATCGGGTGGCGGCTGACCTTCGGAGGCGAGGATCTCGGCTGGGAAGGCGCACTGGCCACGGTGGTCGAAGATCCGCTTTCTCAGGTGTTCGTCGTGGTCTATGACGTCACCCCAGAGGACGAGAAGCTGCTCGACCGCTGGGAAGGTGGCGACTTCGGCTTTCATAAGAAGCTGCGGCTACGGGTAGATACCTTGGACGGCCCGGTGCTCGCCTGGCTCTACGTGCTGGACGCCTACGAAGGCGGCCTACCCTCGGCACGCTACCTCGGTGTCATCGCTGATGCCGCCGAAGCAGCCGGTGCCCCGGAGGACTATGTCACCGAACTGCGCAGTCGCCCCTGCGCCGGCATCGGTCCCTAACCTCTCAAGCGTGTCCGACGCTCATGCACGGTGTGTCGGGTTGTGGTGCGCGGTGTGTCCGACGCTCAGGCACGGCGTCGCCGTGGCCGCTGCTCAGCAAGTGGTGCCCTGAGGTAAGCGGCTTCCCTGATGCGAAAAGCGTCGTCGAGTCTCGCGAGCAGCGCGCTCGGCTCACGGAGATCCTCCGCGGTGGCGCGGATGGTGGTCCATCCCCGGCGCCACAGATCGAGATCGCGCTCAGCATCGCGGTCCAGCCGGTACTCATGAGCTTCGTAGCCGTCGTACTCCAGCGCGATGCGCAACTCCGGCCAGCACAGGTCAAGGACATACCGGACACAGGCCAGCGCGTCGATCACCTCAAACTGTTCGATCGGCGGCGGGAATCCCGCCTCCACCACCAGCAGCTTGAGCCAGCTCTCCGGTGCCGAGTCGGGCCGACCTGTCACCAAGGGGAGCAACCCGCCGGCCCGCGCGGTACCGCGACGGTCGGGCCGGGTGGCCAGTCGATCAGCGATACGGCCGCGAAATGCCGACCGTTCCCGCTCGGGGAACAGCGCGGCTGCCTGGTCGGCCACGGCGAGAGCACGCCTGGCGACATCCGTACACAGCAGCTCAGCGATCGCGACCTCGAGTATCACTGCCCGCAGACTTCGCACGTCGATCACCTCCATCAGCAGTCTTCGACTCTGATGGACGACCAAGCCCTGCTGGGTTCGCAATGAGCGCGAGTACGGCACCGCCACATGCACGATCGGCGTTGCCGCCGCCGGACAACCCTGTAACCAGGCTGCCGTCAGACCGGTCAGCGCAGCTGCAGGGCCAGCCGCGAGCAAAGCCGCGGCTGACCGGGTGTCTGGATCAAGCAGGGACTCCCGCGAGAGCAGCACGCCCCAGAGCTCTCGAACTCGGCCGTCAGCCCGCATCCTGTCCAGGGTGCGGCGGCCCAGAGCGGCGCGTAGCTGGGCGTGTGTCCGCGGGCCGCGAAGGTTTTCCGGAAGGGTGAGCACGGCGTGAGCCTCGCCCGACGGATACCCCCGTCGCGAGCGGCGGAGCCCACGCCTGTGGACTACCGCTTCGGTGTGGACAACAGCCGGGCACGGGCGTGCGACACACCGGGCACCAGAGGACGACACACGGAGGCAGGGGAGCACGACACACCGGGAGTGAGGGGACGACACGCCGGGAGGGGGAGCTAGGCGAGGGCGGCCAGGGCGGTGTGCACCATGATCCGCACGCCGAGCGGCAATGCGCGCTCATCGAGGTCGAAGTGGGTGTTGTGCAGCTCATGCTGCAGGCCCTCACCGGACCAGACACCGAGGCGGCCCATTGACCCGGGTACATGCTCGAGGTACCAGCCGAAGTCCTCACCACCGGAGGACTGCTTGGTTCCGCTCAGAGCGTCCGCGCCGAGAGCTGCGGTGACACCGTCGCGCAGCAGCCTGGTGCTGACCGGCTCGTTGACCACCGGTGGAACACCTCGGACATGCCGCAGGTCGAACCCGACCCCGGTAGGCGCAAGGAGAGCAGTGACGAGATCGCTTACCAACGGCTCCAGATCGGCCCAGATCTCGCGATCCCCAGTGCGTAGGGTGCCGCGAAGCAACCCCTCACGCGGCACCGTGTTCGCGGCTTGGCCGGCCTGCACCGCGCCCCAGACCAGCACCGTGCCCGAACGTGGGTCGACCCGGCGAGACAGCAACGCGGGCAGACCGGTGATCACCGCGCCAAGTGCGTGCACCAGATCGGCGGTGAGGTGCGGCCGCGACGTGTGCCCACCGGGGGACGATAGGCGCAACTCGAGCATGTC
>DASQVB010000440.1:0-5812 GCA_035640975.1 Pseudonocardiaceae bacterium | reverse complement strand
GACAGCATCGAGCGGTGTCGACGCGAGTTTCTCGAGCTGCTCATCCTCACCGGGGTCGAATTCGGGCAGCCGCACCTTGACGAGGCCCGCGCACGTCGAGTCATCGACCTGGACGCGTTGGACCGCGTGAACGGGTCGCTGCACACGGTTCCTGTCGCTGACCAGCCGGGCTCGGTACGGTCCGAGCCATACAGCCTCTACCACCTCTGGCCTGCCGACGACGTGGTCCGCCGCTACCTCGCCGAGCTGACCCGCATGATCGCCGCGGGAGGAAGTTACGCGGTGGTCAGCCACATCGAGTACGCGGCCAGGTACTGGCCAATCGAGCGCGAAGGACCCTTCAATCCGAGGCGGTTCGAGGACGAGTTCCGTCAGGTGATGCGGGCGATCGCCGGCACCGGCCGGGCGCTCGAACTCAACATCGGCGGATCGATCCGACCCTGGATCCCTCAGTGGTGGCGCGAAGAAGGCGGTCAGGCAATCACCATCGCCAGCGACGCGCACACCCCCGACCGGATCGGCGCCAACTTCTACGAAGCAATGGCGATGGCCGAGCACTTCGGCTTCCACCCCGGCCGCCGCCCTCATGACTTCTGGACTCGCTGATCGAGTCCCAGCCCGCTGAGCCTGATGACCCCCTGATCCGTAGACCCGGGCAAGGCCGTTACAGGAGTTCGCAACGTTTCCATCTACGGCGGCGACCAGCCAAGCGGGTCTGCGGGTGTCGATGAGCACTGTCGTTGTGCTGCTGTCACGGCTGCTGTCAGTTGCGCTGGGCGCCAGCCGCCTGCCAGTGCAGCAGTAGCGGAATGCGCGTCTCGTTGCGAAACACCTGCGGAACCGAGAGTGATCGGATCTTGAGCCGCGCTGAGCGAGCCTACGCATTACGAGTTGCAACCAGGACGGCTGGCTGCGTCCACATGCGCTGTGCCAAGTCCGTCCGAGTCTGGCTACGTCCATGGACGACTGGTGGTTGGCTGCCAGGTTGGCTGCCAGAACCTATTCCTGTGGCAGCGGCCCGGTACGCGGCTCACACCATGGAGTCGGCCGGACAGCCTCTTCACGTGCGGTGCTGGTTGTCATTTCTCTCCGCTCGTCAGCGACAGCCGGCCGAAGAACCCCTGCAGGACGAAGATGATGAGAGCGGGCACGAGCGCCAGCAGCACGGTGCCGGCGAAGTTCTGCCCGTAGTCTGCGGAGCGCTCGCCGAACGTGCCGGCCAAAGCCACCGGCGCCAGCTGCAGTCTGCTGGTGCTGATGATCAGCAGTGGCCACAGGTACGCGGTCCACTGGCCGAGGAATATCAGCACGGCCGAGTTGGTGAGGGCGGGCCCGCTGATCCGCATGTACAACGAGAACAGGATTCGCGGCTCGGAGGCCCCGTCCAGCATCGCCGCCTCACGGTAGGAGGCGGGGATGCCGAGGAAGTATTGGCGCAGATTGAACACGGCAAGTCCGTTCGCGATCCCGGGGAGGATGAGACCTGTCAGGGTGTTGTTGAGCCCCCAGCTTGTGAACTGCTGGGACAAGGGGATCGCGATCGCCTCGAACGGCACCATGAAGCTGATGACGACGAGCGCGAAGATCAGGTTCCTGCCTGGGAATTGATAGACGGCCAAGGTGTAGGCAGCCGTCGCCGAGACGACTAGACCAATCACGACCGACGCGATGCAGACGATCGCCGAGTTCAACAAGGCACGGGAGAACCCCGAGTCGAGCAGCAGGCGTGAGTAGTTGTCCAGCGTGAGCTCGTAGGGGATCAGCAGACGCCAGCTCAGCGGTGACATGGTGGAGAAGATCTCCTCCGTCGGCCGGAAGGAGCCGATCAGGATCCACACGGCCGGCAGGATGAACAACATCGCGATGAAGACCGCTACCGCCGTCAGGACGACGGTGGAAACGGGTCGCGACTTGGCCCGTGGGGCTGGCGTGGATGTCAGCGCCTCGTCGGTGGTGGCGATTGGCTGCGTCGTGGTCATCGAGGCTCCCGATCCTCCCGGAGCAGCCGGAATTGAAGCAGGACGAAGACAAGCATGATCGCGGTGAGCAGCACCACCTGAGCGGCGCCGAGGTTGCGGCTGCCGTAGGCGAACGTCGTCCGGTAAGCCTCGAACATCAATAGAGTGGTGCTGCTCTGCGGGCCGCCTTGCGTGAGCAGCTGGACCGGCACGAAGAGCACGAAGTTCGCGACCGTGTCGGCCACCAGGACGAACAGCAGGGGTCGTTGGAGCATCGGGATCGTAATGTGGAGGAAGGTGCGGATCGGCCCGGCCTGGTCGATCTTCGCCGCGTCGTACAGCTCTTCGGGGATGGCCTGCAGCCCGGACACCAAGAACACCATCCAGTACCCGATCCCGATCCAGGACGCCAGCACGATGATGCAGGCCAGCGCCTGGTTCGGTGAGGTGAAGAACGGCTGCGGGTTGCCGCCCAACGCGCTGATGATGGCGTTCACCGGGCCCTCAGGGTTGAGAGCGGCCCCCCAGGCGATGCACGACCCGACGATGGGGATGGTGACGGGGATGAACAGCAGGGTCCGCCACAGCCCGACCAGCGGGATCCGCTGCACCAGCAGCACCGCAACCAGCAGGGCGATCAGAATTTGCAGCGGGTTGATTATCATGTTGAAGACGATCGTGCGGACGATCGTGGCGTTGAAGTTCGGATCGGCGAACAGGGACTTGTAGTTCTGCAGCCCGGCGAAGGTGGCCGGGATGATTCCGCCCGGGAACGCCTTGTACAGGCTCGCCGTGATCGCGCCAAGAGCGGGCACGATGCGCAGCACGACCAGCGACACAACAACCGGCGCGAGAAACACGGCGCCCCAAAAAAGTTCCACTCGGCGACCGGCCCGCCGTCTGCGCAACCGCGTGGGCCGGTCCGAGATGGCTTGCGTGCTTGTCACTGGTACTTTTGCCAAGCCGTCGTGAGCTCGGTCGTGGCCTTGTCCAGGGTGGTCTTGGGGTCGGCTCCGTTGCGTATGTCGGCGAACGCCTGGTTCATGATCGTCTCGAACTCGATGTATCCGATCGTGGAGACCCGGTTCGCCGCGGTGTTGGAGGTCTCGTAGTCGATGATCCTGGCCGCGTTCTGACCCTCAGGCGACTCGAAGACGTCCCTGGCGAAGTACAGCTTCTTGCCCTCGTTGCTCGCCGCGAGCTCAGGAGCGGGGAGATACTGGATGTACCCGTTGTCGACCGCCATCCACTTGATGAAGATGGCCGCTGCCTCCTTCTGCTTGCTGAACGGGTTCATTGCCAACGACCACGATCCGGTGGGTGTGACCGGCTTGCCGCCCTCGAAGACCGGCTGCGGCGCCACCCCCCAGTCGACCTTGGACTCGGTCAGCTGCGGCAGTAACCACGGTCCCTGGACCATGTAGGCGGCTCGTCCGGCGAGGAAGGCGGGGGAGGTCTGCTCCGAGTTGACGCCCTTGGGGGCGGCGCCGTCGGCGAACAAGCTGCGGTACCAGCCGAATGCTTTCACCCACGGCTCCGAGGAGATGTCCGGCGCGAGGTTGCCGTCGCCCGTCGCGCCTGCCGAGCCGCCGAGTTGCATCGGCAACGGCTGGAGCTGGTAGTACCGGTCGAACTGGCCGAACAAGAAGCCGTACTGGGCACCGCCGGCCTTTGCCTTCTTGGCATCAGCGGTCAGCTGCTCCCAGGTCATTCGCTGGTCAGTCGAGGCGGATGGGTTGGGAAGGCCGGCCTTCTTCAGCAGGGCCTTGTTGTAGTAGAGCAGCTGGGTCGAGTTCGCGATCGGTAGCGCCCACAGCTTGCCCTGATAGACACCGGCGTCGTACGCGGTCGGGACGAAATTCGCCTTCGAGCTCGAGAACGCATTGGTCAGATCCTCGGCCTCGCCGCGAGCGGCCAGCGCCGAGATTCGCGGCTGATCGGCCCAGTACACATCCGGGTTTCCGTCCTTGTTGGCGACCCGGGCGTCGATGGTGCTGGCGAGCGAGTCAAACGGAACGCTCTCGTAGTTGATCTTGATCGTAGGGTGGGCCTGCTGGAAGGCGTCGATGACAGCCTGCATGCCATCAGCCTTCAGATTCAGGTGGCTGAGCACACTGATCGTGGCGGTCGGATCGGTACTCGGAACCGACCACCCGCTACTCGAGGACTGAGGAGTGGTGCTTTCGCCGGAGCAGCCGGTCCCCAGCATGCCGGCAGTACCGACGGCCCCAACCGTAGCGAGAAATCCTCGACGGCTGATGCGGTGGGCTGAAGATGACACGATTGACGTTCCCTTCGTTGGATTCGTAACTGGTCTAGATGGCCCGATCACAGACCGGTGATGAGATTGAGAAAGTGCTCCGTGAACGCGGACGCGTCCACGGAGGCAGCCACCTGAGCGTTGGCAGGAGGAGGAGCGTCAGACCGGAGCAGGTCAGTGATCATCACCCCCCGCGCCTGGCCGTCGCCAGTGACGATGGAAACGTTCGCATCGACGAACGTGACCAGCTCGGGATGGGTGGTCACAGCAATCGCGAGCGGGTCGTGCATGGCGCACGACTCTGCCGCTTCGGGGTCGCCGGGATTTCGGGCGTGGCTGTGTTCGATCCAGGCCAGAGTCGCATCGCCGGCGAAGGGCGCGAAGCTGGTGTCGGAGGACCGCATGCGCTCGGCATGGGCGCGCGTCAACCGAACCTTGAGCGTCACATCCAGCCCCACCCACCGCAGGGGGGCGCCCGAGCGGAGCACGGCCGCCGCCGCCTCGGGATCGACCCAGACGTTGAACTCGCCCGGCATCATCCGGTTTGGCATCGTGCCGAAGAAGATTCCGCCCATAATCACGATCTCGGCGACGTTGGCGGCGAGGCGTGGCTCCAGCAGCATCGCGGCCGCCACATTGGTCAGCGGCCCGATGGCCACAATCGTTATTTCACCGGGATGGGCCATCACATGGCGGGCGATCTCCGCCGCCGCATACCCCTCTGTCGCCTGATGAGCTTCGGCGGCCAACGCCAGCACTGAGTCAGCGGGTTTCCGGGTGACCTCCGGATGGGTGAAAGAGGCCGCTGCGCCCTTCACGATCGGGACGTCGACGATACTGAGCCGCCGCAGCAGCTCACCGGTCAGGATCGTGGCGCTCTCGACATCGGTGTTGCCGTTGACCGTGGTGATCAGATCGAGCTGGATGTCCGGGTCGGCATGGGCCAGCGCCAGGGCGAAGCCGTCATCGATGTCCGAGCCTGGTGCACCCATCGCCAGATCGGTGTCGAGGATGATGCGTCGCACGGGAGCTCCCCCGATTCAACTCGTGCTGATCGGTAATGAACGGGTCTCTCGCAGCTCAACAGTGTCGACAACACCTCGGACGCGAACACCCGCCCACGCTGACCCGTACCCGCGTTGCGTGGGTTAAATCCGGCGCAAGCGGCCACCGCTGCCGGCCGAGGTTGGCAGGTACCCCTCTAGTCGAGTGGCGGACTCGAGGTCGGACCCAAGTCGCGAGCGTGACGCTACTGCCTTGAGAGAGCCGATCCAGTCAGCATCGAGGTTCGATGAGTGCTCGACAAGCGTTTCACCCGGTCAGCGCGCGGTTCCGGTCTCTGTAAATCCATCGACATCTGTCGCCTGATGTCGATGGCTAGCGGTGGCCTGCGTCCGCCCTGCAGCCTGCAGGCTCGTCAGCTGGCGCCCTTGACCCCCAGATCGGCGGCGCACGAGGCAAGGCGGTACCGCAGGCGGCGGCTCACGTGACGAGCCAGAGTTGAGTTCGGTCTGCATACGCTCTCGCCGGAACCGTTAGGCCCAAGTCGGGTCCAATATCGGCTCGCCCTCTGTTCGACAGAAGCGCGTCAGAT